>JAGWUF010000089.1 GCA_028868545.1 Lysobacteraceae bacterium
CTCCCAGAACTGCGCGCGCGCCAGCGGATCGACACCCGTGGTCGGCTCGTCCAGGATCAGCAGATCCGGATCGTGGATCAGCGCGCAGCACAGGCCCAGCTTCTGCTTCATGCCGCCGGAGAGCTTTCCCGCTGGCCGGCCGAGGAACTTGCGCAAGCCCGTGGCATCGGTGAGGTCGTCGATGCGCCGGCACCGCTCGGCGGCGTCGTGGCCGAACAGGCGCGCGAAGAACTGCAGGTTTTCCTCCACCGAAAGCGTCGGGTACAGGTTCTTGCCCAGGCCCTGCGGCATGTAGGCGATGCGCGGGCAGACCGCGTCGCGGTGGCGCTTGCTGGCCATGTCGCCGCCCAGCACCTGCACCCGCCCCTGCTGCACGGCGCGCGCACCGGCCACCAGCGACAGCAGGCTGGACTTGCCCACGCCATCCGGCCCGATCAGGCCCACCATGCCGCCCGTTGGCACCCCCAGCGTGATGCCGGCCAGGGCCTGCACCTTGCCGTAATGCAGCCGCACCTGCTCCAGGCGCACGACCTCGGGCGCTGGAGAGACCTGCGTCATGGCCGCGGCTTCAATGCCAGGCGGGCCGGCCATTCCTGCGCAGGATCGAGGCGCACCCAGGCCTCGCCCGGCAGTCCGGTCTTGACGTGCTCCAGATGCTTGAGCAGCAGTTCGCGGTCGATCCGCGCGCGCACGCGGAACATCAGTTTCTGGCGCTCGCTGTCCGTCTCCACCGTCTTGGGCGTGAACTGCGCCGCGCTGGCGATGAAGGAGACCTTGGCCGGAATCACGTAGTCGGGCGCGGCGTCCAGCACGATGCGCACTTCCGAGCCGAGCGCAAGCCGGCCGGCCGCCTCGGTCGGCAGGAAAAAGGTCATGTACACGTCCGACAGATCGATCATGTTCAGCACCCGGCCGCCCGCGCCGAGCACCTCGCCGGGTTGCGCCACGCGGAACTGCACGCGGCCATCGCGTGGCGCCTTGAGCTGGCTGTCGTCGATCTCGGCCTGGATGCGCTCCAGCGTGGCATCGACCGCCTCGACCTGGGACTGCGCGCCGACGATCTGCGTGCGTGCGGCGATGATGGCCGAGTCGGCCGAGGCCACCTGCGCCCGGGCTGCGGCCACGGCGGCCTCGGCGCTTTCCGTGCGGGCACGATCATCGTCCAGGGTCTGGATGGAGATAGCCCCTTGCTTGACCAAGGTTTCGGAGCGCGCCTGCCGGCGCCTGGCCGCGTTGAGTTCAGCCTCCGCGCGGCGTACCTGTGCGATCAGTGCGGACTTGTCGCTCTGGCGCATCGCCAATTGCGCCTGGGCACTGGCCACGCCATGGACCGCCTGCTGCCGCTGGGCCTTGGCTTCACGCAGCTGCGCCGTCAGCGTCTGCACTTCCATGGTCGCGAGAATCTGGCCAGCCTTCACGAAGGCGCCCTCCTCGACCAGGATGTCGCGCACTCGGCCGGGCATTTTCGTGGCGACGTCCACCTCGGTGGCTTCGATGCGGCCATTGCTGCCGATGAAGGCGGCGTTCCCGCTGCCAGCGGAGAACCACTTCCAGACGTACCAGCCGGCCAGCGCCAGCACGACGGCGACGACGACTGGAATCAGTTTGTTCTTGAGGGAGATGGCCATGCTGTTCAACGCCCGGAGGAAGTAGGTGGAACCGACGGCGCAGGCAGATGGTCCGAGCCGGAACCATTGCCCAATGCCTTGTTCACCATGATGAAGCGTGTTGCCAGTCTGCCCTGATTGGCGGCCAGATCCCGACGCGCCTGCAGATGACTGCGCCGCGCATCGAGCACGGCAGTGAAATCGGTGATGCCTCCGTCGTAGCGTGCTTGTGCAAGCCGGTAGGCATCGCTGGCCGCGTCGCTGCGGGCTTGGAGCTCCTGCGCCTGCTGTTGTTCGGCGCTGTAGGCGGACAGCGCATCGTCGATCTCCTGCCACGCTTTGAGCACGGTTTTCTGGTAGTTCACCGCCGCTTCCTGTTGTTGCAGTTCGCGCAATTGCACGGTGGCTGTGCGCCGGCCGTGGTCGAAGATCGGCAGGTTGAGGCTGGGGCCGACCGACCAGGTGCGGCTGCCCCAGTCGGAAAATTCGCCGGAGAGGTAGGACTCGAAACCGAACTTCGCACCCAGCCGGATGCCGGGGTACAGATTGGCCTTGGCAATGCCGATGTTGGCGGTAGCGCTGCGCAGGCGCGCTTCGGCGGCGCGGATGTCGGGGCGACGTAGCGCCACTTCCGATGGCAGGCCGAGGGCAAGATCGGGCAGCGATGTTTTGGCGTCAGCTTCGCGTGGCGCAAGTTCGGCCTGCAGCGCGCCGGGACGCTCGCCCAGCAGCAGGGCGATCTGGTTGGCGCTGGCGGCTTCCTGCGCCAGCAGCGGTGGCAGCTGTGCCGTCAGCGCGGCCAGTTCGGCGCGCTGGCGTTGCAGGTCGGCGTGGTTGAGCACGCCGCCATCGACACGCGCCTGCAGCAGCGCGGCGCGCTCTTCCAGCGCGGCGATGTCCTCGCGCATCAAGCGACTCTGCCGTTGGGCGGTGCGCAGCTCGAAGTAGTTGCGCGCCACGTCGCTGGCCAGGCTGAGGCGGGCCAGGTCCAGCAGCGCGGCCTGCTGGCCGACATCGGCGTCGGCGGCTTCCACGGAGCGGCGCACGCGGCCCCACAAGTCCAGCTCCCACGAAGCGTCGAAACCGGCCTGGTACAGCGTGAACGGCTCGGCCAGCAGTTTGGTGAGGCTGGGGGCGGCCCCCATGATGCCGAGCATGCGCGTGCTGGCACCGCTCTCGCTCTGGCGCTGGCGGCTGGCACCCGCGCTGGTGCCCACTTCCGGCCCGCGCTGCGCGGCCACCGTGCTGCGCTGCACGCGTGCCTGGGCGAAGCGCAGCGCGGCCGTTTGCAGATCCGGGCTGGCATCGAAAGCGCGTTGTTCCAACGCATCGAGGGTGGCGTCGTTGAATGCCTTCCACCACGGTGCGGGCAATGCCTGAGCGGCTTCGGCCGGGACGCGCAGCGAGGCGTCGCCGCTGTGCCAGCTCGTCCAGTCGTCCGGCGCGGCGGGCGTCGGCTTGACGAAACTCGGGCCAGCGGCGGCGCAGCCGGTCAGAGCCAATGCCAGCGCGCAAGCCGCGAAACCAGGGTGCAGCCGGTGAAGATGAGCGTGTTGTCGATCGAACATGTGGATGCCCACGATCAGGAAAGACGGTTGCGGAACAGCCAGGCCGCCAGCGGCAGCGTGGTGGCGGCCAGCACCAGCAAGGGGATGAATTGGCGCCAGATGTCGAGGAGGCCCGCGCCTTCGAGATAGACGCGGCGCACGATGTCCATGCCGAAACGCAGCGGATTGGCGTAGGTGGCGAGCTGCAGCACCTCGGGCATGTTGCGCACCGGCGTGAACAGGCCCGAGAGCAGCATCAGCGGCATGATCAACAGGAAGGTGTAGAGCATCGCCTGCTGCATGGTCAGCGACAGGGCAGAAATCGACAGGCCCACGCCCACGGACGCGACGGTGAAGACGATGAGCCCGAAGTAAAGCAGCCCCACCGAGCCCTGCATCGGAATCTGGAACCAGAAGCGGATGATCAGGAAGATGATGGTGGACTGCAGCAGCCCGATCAGGATGGAAGGCAGCGCCTTGCCGATCAGGATCTGCATCGGGGTGAGTGGCGTCACCAGCAACTGGTCGAATGTGCCTTGCTCGCGCTCGCGCGCCACCGACAGCGCCGCCAGCAGCAGGGTCTGCAACATGCTCAGCGCGGCAATCAGCCCCGGCATCATGTTCCAGCGCGATTCCAGATTGGGGTTGAACCAGGCACGCCGCTCCACCCGAATGCCTGGAGGCCCTTGAGCTCCCGGGACAGCCAGCGAGGCGTTGTAGGCGGCCACGATGGCGGCAACGTGGCCGGCGGCAGAGCCCGCCGTCGAGGAATTGCGCCCGTCCAGAATGATTTGCAGCGGTGCAGCCTGGCCGGCACTCAGCCGCGCCGCGAAGTCCGGCGGGATGCTGAGCACCAGCAAGGCCTGTTCTGCATCGACCACGTCGGCAATCTGATTGGGCGAGGTGAGCGTGGCCGCGCGCACGAACACGCCGGTGCCATCGAGCCGTGCCAGCAGTTCGGCCGATGCCGCACTGCGGCTCTGATCCAGCACGGCATACGGCACGTGCGTGAGGTCATAGGTGGCACCGTAGCCATACAGCAGCGCCTGCAGGAAGGCGGGCGCAATCAGCAGCGCCCGGCTGGCAGGCTCCTTGATGAGCGCCAGCAGCTCCTTGCGCACCAGTGCGGCAATCTGGGCGACGGTGTCGACGAGGGATGCGATGAAGGTCGCCATGGCATTCAGTCCAGCGTCTTGCGCAGCGTGCGGTGCGTGGCGACGACCAGCACGAGGGCGTAGAGGGAGAGGATGGACACGCTGCGCAGGAGGGTCGGCCCATGGTCGCCGGCCAGGAACAGCGTCTTGATCAAGTCCATGAAATGCGTGGCGGGCAGCAGTTGCGCGACAAGCTGGATCACCAGCGGCACGTTGCGCAGGTCGAACACGAAGCCCGAGAGCATCATGGCCGGCATGAAACTGAGCAACATGGCCAGCTGGCTGGCGTCGAACTGGTTGCGCGTCTTGCCGGAAATGAACAGGCCCAGCAGCAGCGAGACCAGCAGGTACAGCATCGAGGCCAGGAACAGGATGGGCAGGGAGCCGCGCAGCGGCACCTCGAACAGGAAGCGCGCCGCCAGCAGGCACAGCACCAGGTCGATGGCGCCGACCACCAGATACGGCACCAGCTTGGCAAGGATGAGCTCCAGCGGCCGCACCGGCGTGACGAACAGCGACTCCAG
Source organism: Lysobacteraceae bacterium (assembly GCA_028868545.1). Lineage (GTDB taxonomy): Bacteria > Pseudomonadota > Gammaproteobacteria > Xanthomonadales > Xanthomonadaceae > Thermomonas. The sequence continues at coordinate 4,833 of JAGWUF010000089.1, forward strand.
CGTGCCGCGCTCCCATTCGCGCGCGATCAGCAGCGAGGTGAGGAAGGCGCCGATCAAGGTCAGCACCAGCACGATCAGGCCGGGCACCAGGTACCAGCTGCTGTTGCCGGTTTCGTTGAACCACATGCGCTGCACTATTTCCACACGCGCCAGCGCGGGCGGCTTGTTGCCCGCGCGGTCGGCCTGCTTTTGCGCCCAAGTGGCAAAGGCACTGTTGACATAGCCTTCCACGGACTGCGCCGTGGTCGAGTTGACGCCGTTCAAGATCAGCTGGATGCGGGCATCGCCTGCGGCGAGCCGACGCGAGAAGTCCAGCGGCACCCGCACGATGGCGTCCACCTCGCCTGTACGCAGCAGGCGCTCGGCCTCCTGCATCTGCGTGACCCAGACTGGCGACAGATAGCTTGAGCCGCCCAGACCGGCGACGGCGTCGCGCGCACTGGGCGCGCTGTCCTCCAGCACCACGGCGACCGGGGCGTTCTTGACGTCGAAGGACAGGCCGTAGCCGAACAGCAG
>JAGWUF010000037.1 GCA_028868545.1 Lysobacteraceae bacterium
GCTCTCGCTGCTCGATGCATCACTTTGGAGGCTCTTGCTGTCTTGACTGTCCTGTGCGGAGGCAGGGAGGGTCATCAGCAGCAGGAATGCAGCCAGACTCGCTTGCATCAGGCGAGAAAGCGCCCTCATCACGGCGCCCCTCACGGCGTGCTTCCCTTTACGAACCGGGTCGGGCGGGCGTATTTGTCGAAGCACAGACTCGTACCATTGCTGCCGCAGGTGGACGCCACTTCCCAAGTGAACGTGCGGCCTTGCTGGGTTACGGTCTTTCTGAAGAGGGGGGATTTTGTAATGGCGGGTGCCGTGTTCGCCAAGTCGAACGTGAACGGCAGATCGCCGACGGCACTTGGATAGGGCATGCCCGTCGTGGGCGCGTACTGGTAGGTCGTGGTGCGCAGCACGCCTGCACTCGTCACGCCATCTTCCTGCAACAACAGCTTGCCCTCGTAGGCACCCCACTCCGTGCTGTAAGTTGATCGCGAGACGCTCCCGTCGGGAGCGACCACGGTCGTCATTGCCTTGGTCGAGCAGGTGGTACATGACGACCAACTGGCAGCGGGAGTGCCGTATTGGAACTGCCAGGACAAATTGATGCCGCCCGGGCCCGCGTATTGCCGTGACACCAGTGAGTTGGTGACGAACAGGGCCGCCACGGTGGCAGTGGACGTGTAGTTGATGGTGTTGCATGCCGCCGGCACCCGCGAGCGCCCATGCAGTGTTTGTTGCACTGTGAAGGTGCCCGTCAGCCCCGATGGCCCCGTGATGCTGCCGATGTAGGCCGTGGGATCCAACCCGCCATCCAGCATCGAACTCTCACCGGGTGTGGGGTTGCAGTCCAACGTGCTCTGCGTCGTGTAAATCGTTCTCAGCGCGTCCAGACTGAAGCGCATGTCCGTACCGTCCGGATAGATCAGGCGGGACAGGCGGGACGTTGCGTATTCGTATGTCCATGTGCGCCCTGCGGCCGTCATGCCCGTGATGTGGCTGCCATCGGTCGCCCACGTGAAGGTCACCAGGCGACCATCGCTGCCGCTGATCGCGGCAAGCCTGGGGCCATCGTAGGTATAGGTCAGATAGTTGCCAAACCGATCCTCGATGCGGGTGACCAGCATCGACGCCTTGTAGAGATCCAGTCGGTAGATGCGGCCGTCCAGTCCCTCCTCCGCATAGGTGCTGGCGTTGACACTCAACACTAACCAGTTGAACCAGTATTTCGTGCCATCCGGTGCAAGCCCCAGCATCGCTTCCCCGGGCTGCCCATTTGCCGTTTGGCTCAGGCAGGAGAACTGCCAATTGTCCTTGGTGACGCCGTTGTAGCTGCTCACCGCGCCACCCGGCGCCTGCAAATTTCCGGCCGCACGGGCCATGGCATCGCGACTGGTGCCCGACTGATCCACCAACTGGACGCCATTCCACCAGCGATGGCTGTTGATGATGGTGTATGCCGGGGGTTGTGCCATGAAATGCGTGCAGCGATCGTAATTGCCGGCGCCCGACACCTGCCAGATAGGTGTCGCCGGGCTTTTGGCCTCCAATCTAGGAATGGTGACTTCCCAATCCTGGAAACCACGAGTAGCCACCACGTCCTGCCAATTCCCTGGCGCAAATGTACGCCCGATGACGATATCCGGCCCGGTTCCAGCCAAGCGCAAATCTTCCTGATGGAAGGTCAGCTCCCCCTTGTAAAGATCGTACTGTTCGCCGAAAGCCGCATCGGGCAAAGCGGAAAATGCTTGCGCGGAGCGGATGCGCTCCCGGTACACATCCGCGTTTTGCGCCTGGGCGATCATTGGCGCGGACAGGAGCATGACGGCCACGAGAAAGCGTCGGGCAGTCGCCATGTGGTCGGCGACACGGACTTGCACGAAATGCATCGAATTTCCCCATTCCCTGGGTTCCGTCGCGTTGCACAACGGATATCTCCCCGAGGAGTGTTGTAGCGCATGCTCGTTCAGGTTGCAATTGAGCTATGAGGCAATCCTCCATAAGGGCGGCCGATGCAAACAAAAAAAAACGGGCCTTGCGGCCCGTTTTTTTCATGCCGCGTGGCAGGTGAACGCTTACGCGGCATCGCCCTCGGTCACGGCCTTGATCGACAGGCGGATGCGGCCCTGCTTGTCCACTTCCAGCACCTTGACCTTGACCAGATCGCCTTCCTTCAGCACGTCGGAGACCTTCTCCACGCGCTCGCTGGAAATCTGCGAGACGTGCACCAGGCCGTCCTTGCCGGGGGCAATCGTCACGAACGCGCCGAAGTCCATGATCTTGGCGACCTTGCCTTCGTAGATCCGGCCCGGCTCGACGTCCGAGGTGATCTGCTCGATGCGCGACTTGGCGGCCTGGCCGGCAGCAGCGTTGACGGATGCAATCGTGATGGTGCCGTCGTCCTGGATGTCGATCTGGGTGCCGGTTTCCTTGGTGATCGCCTGGATCACCGAACCGCCCTTGCCGATCACTTCGCGGATCTTGTCCGGATGGATCTTGATGGTCAGCAGGCGCGGCGCGAACTCGGACAGCTCGCCGCGCGGCGCGGTCAGCGCATTGGCCATTTCGCCGAGGATGTGCAGGCGGCCGGCCTTGGCCTGCGCCAGCGCGACCTTCATGATTTCCTCGGTGATGCCCTGGATCTTGATGTCCATCTGCAGGGCGGAGATGCCGTTGCTGGTGCCGGCGACCTTGAAGTCCATGTCGCCGAGGTGATCCTCGTCGCCGAGGATGTCGGACAGCACCACGAAGTCGTTGCCTTCCTTCACCAGGCCCATGGCGATACCGGCCACCGGGGCCTTCACCGGCACGCCGGCGTCCATCAGTGCCAGCGAGGAACCGCAGACCGATGCCATCGAGGAGGAGCCGTTCGACTCGGTGATTTCCGACACCACGCGGATGGTGTACGGGAACGCTTCCATGGTCGGCATGACGGCCAGCACACCGCGCTTGGCGAGGCGGCCGTGGCCGATCTCGCGGCGCTTCGGGCCCATCATGCGACCGGCTTCACCCACCGAGTACGGGGGGAAGTTGTAGTGGAACAGGAAGTGTTCCTTGTATTCGCCGGCGACGGCGTCGATGACCTGGCCGTCACGCGCGGTGCCGAGGGTCACGGCGACGATGGCCTGGGTCTCGCCGCGGGTGAACAGCGACGAGCCGTGCACGCGCGGCAGCACGCCAACCTTGGAGGTGATCGGGCGCACGGTGTCTAGCGCGCGGCCGTCGATGCGCACCTTGGTGGCCAGCACCGAGCCGCGCATGGTCTGGTATTCCAGCTCGCCGAATTCCTTCGACATCTCGCCGGTGCTCCAGCCCGCTTCCTCGGCGCGACCGGCCAGCGCCTGCAGCACGTCCTTCTTGATCGCGGAAATGGCGTCGCGGCGCTGCAGCTTGTCGCGCACCTGGAACGCTTCGACCAGCTGGTTGCCCACCGTTTCCTTCAGCGCGTTGACCAGCGCGTCGTTGCGGGCCGGTGCCTTCCAGTCCCACAGCTTGGTGCCGGCCTCGGTGACCAGTTCGTTGATCGTGTTGATGGCCACCTGCATGTGTTTGTGGCCGAACATCACCGCACCCAGCATCACGTCCTCGGACAGCTCGGCGGCTTCGGATTCCACCATCAGCACGGCGTCGCTGGTGCCGGCAACCACCAGCTCGAGCTGCGATTCCTTCAGCGCGCTGACGGTCGGGTTGAGCAGGTACTGGCCATCCTTGTAGCCGACCTTGGCCGCGCCGATCGGGCCCTGGAACGGGGCGCCGGTCAGGGCGACGGCAGCGGAGCAGCCGATCAGCGCCAGGATGTCGCCGTCCACTTCCGGGTTCAGCGACATGACGGTCGCGATGACCTGCACTTCGTTCTTGAACTCTTCCGGGAACAGCGGACGGATCGGGCGGTCGATCAGGCGGCTGGTCAGGGTTTCCTTTTCGGTGGCGCGCCCCTCGCGCTTGAAGAAGCCACCCGGGATGCGGCCGCCGGCGTAGAACTTCTCCTGGTAATCCACGGTCAGCGGGAAGAAATCCTGCCCTTCACGCTGGGTCTTGGCCGCCACCGCGGTGCACAGCACCACGGTGCCGTCGCACGACACCATCACCGCGCCGCCCGCCTGGCGCGCGATCTCGCCGGTTTCGAGGGTGACGGTCTGGTTGCCGTACTGGAAGCTCTTGCTGATCTTCGCCACTTGGAAATCCTTGGTTTGACTGGTTCATCAACGCTGACAAGCCCTGCTTGCCGCGCTGCATCGCGCCATGCGATGCGGATATGCGGACTGGCCGCGGTCGGGTGCAACGGGTACCGCAAAAACGAACCGCGGCGCATTCCTGCGCCGCGGCGGGTATTCGATCAGCGACGCAGGCCGAGTTTGCCGATCAGCGCCTTGTAGCGCTCCGCATCCTTGCCGTGCAGATAGTCGAGCAGGCTGCGGCGACGGTTGACCATCATCAGCAGGCCGCGGCGGCTGTGGTGATCCTGCTTGTGGGCCTTGAAGTGCTCGGTCAGCAGTTCGATGCGGGCGGTCAGCAGGGCGACCTGGACTTCCGGCGAGCCGGTGTCGTTTTCGCCGCGCTTGTGTTCGTTGATGACTTTCTGGGAATCGATGGACATGGTTGCCTCGTAGTCGCGTGACCGGCAGGAACGGACGTATCAGACCGCACCGCACGGTTCGTCGGTTGGATGAAGGAGAAGAATTGCCCAAGTGAGCAGCGGAATTATAGCGCGCCTGCCGGCTGACGGGCAACGCGACCTCGCAAACCGCCGTTCAGACCCCATCGGCCGCCGGAGTTGCGGCCGTGGTTGCCGCCCAGCGGAACAGGCGGGTGGGCCGCAGCCCCCCTTCGTCGTCCACCTCACCCAGCCCCAGCCCACGACCGCATTCGTCCAGCAATGCCACCTGCCGGCCGCGTGGCGGATATGGCCCGCGCAGCCCCTGGCCACGGCCCAGCCGTTGCGCCTGCACGGCATTGACGTGCACCGCCGGCCACGAGGCCATGCCGGCCTCGATCGGCAGCAGGCAGGCATCCAGCACCCGCTCGCCGGCTTGCTCCAGCAATGCCTCCAACGCCGGCAGCGTCCACATCCGCGGTTCCCGGAACGGATCCACCCACAGCCGGCGCAGCTGCGCCACGTGGGCGCCGCAACCCAGCAATTCGCCGAGATCGCGCACCAGACTGCGCACGTAGGTGCCCGAACCGCACTCCACATGCAGGCGCAGGTTCGGTGTGCCGGCATCCAGCAGATCGGCGGCATTCAACAGGTCGAACGCGTGGATGTCCACTTCGCGCGGCTCCACTTCGATGACCTCGCCCCGGCGCGCCTTGACGTACAGCGGCTCCCCACCACGCTTGAGTGCGGAATAGATCGGCGGGCGCTGCCGGATGCGACCGGTCAGTGATGCCAGTGCCGCGTCGATCATTTCGATGGACAGCGCCGGCACCGGCCGTTCGCGCAGTACCTGCCCTTCGGCATCATCGGTATCGGTGACCTGCCCCAACCGCGCCACGGTTTCATAAGCCTTGCGTGCACCCAGCAGGCCGCCGGCGATCTTGGTGGCCTCGCCGAAACAGACCGGCAGCAAGCCGGTGGCCAGCGGATCCAGGCTGCCGGTGTGGCCGCCCTTGTCGGCACGAAACAGGTGCCGCACGCGCTGCAAGGCCTGGTTGGACGACAGGCCCTGCGGTTTGTCCAGCAGCAGGATGCCGTCGAGACGGCGAAACACGGTGCGCGGGCGGCGCGGCTGGTTATTCGGCGTCGCCACTGGGCTGCAGATCCGGCAGGTCGCGCAGCAGGTTGTCGATGCGCTCGCCGCGATCCACCGATTCGTCGTAGTGGAAATGCAGCTCGGGCACGTGGCGCAGCTTCACCGCGCGTGCCAGCTGATAGCGGATTTCCGGTGCCAGCGCCTTCAGTGCCTTCACTGTTTCGGCGGCGCGCTCCGGCTGCAGCACGGTGACGAACACCTTGGCATGCGCCATGTCGCGGGTGACTTCGACGTCGGACACGCTGCTCGAGGCCAGCCCGTGTTCGCGCACGAAGGCGTGCACCAGCGTGCCCAGCTCGCGACGGAGCTGGGCAGAGACACGGTCGGTGCGATGGAAGGATTTCTGCGCCATGGTCATGCCCACGCCTTACAGCGTGCGCTGCACCTCGATGCGTTCGAAGCACTCGATCTTGTCACCGGGCTTGACCTGGTCGTAGCCCTTCACGCCGATGCCGCACTCGGTGCCGTTGCGCACTTCGTCCACGTTGTCCTGGAAGCGGCGCAGCGAATCCAGTTCGCCCGAGAAGATGACGGTGTCGTCGCGCAGCACGCGGATCGGCTTGCCGCGACGGATGACGCCTTCCACCACCACCGAGCCTGCGATCGCGCCGAACTTGGAATGACGGAACACCTGCTGCACTTCGGCGGTGCCGATGATTTCCTCGCGCACTTCCTTGCCCAGCACGCCGGACGCGATCTGCTTCACCTGGTCGATCACGTCGTAGATGATCGAGAAGTAGCGCAGGTCGATGCCGTTGTTCTCGATCACCTTGCGCGCCGAAGCGTCCGCACGCACGTTGAAGCCGATGACCGCCGCCTTCGAGGTGGCCGCCAGCTGGGCGTCGGACTCGGTGATGCCGCCCACGCCGGAGCCGATGACGTTGATCTTGATCTGGTCGTTGGATAGCCCCACCAGCGCCTCGCGCAGCGCCTGCATGGTGCCATGCACATCGGCCTTGACCACCAGGTTGAGCGAAAGCTGCTGGCTGCTGCCTTCGCCCATCTGCGCCAGGATGTCCTCCATGCGGTTGCCGGCGGACGCCACCAGCCGCAGCTCGCGGCGCTTGCTGTCACGTTGCTGTGCCACATCCTTGGCCAGACGCTCGTCGGCGACGACGACGAAATCATCGCCGGCTTCCGGCACGCCGGACAGGCCGAGGATCTGCACCGGAATCGACGGGCCGGCGTCCTGCACCTGCGCGCCGTTTTCGTCGAACAGTGCACGCACGCGGCCGTACTGGATGCCGCACACCAGATAGTCGCCCTTCGCCAGCATGCCCTGCTGCACCAGCACCGTGGCCACCGGGCCACGACCCTTGTCCAGCGCGGACTCGATGACCACGCCGGTGGCGCGGCCTTCGAACACCGCCTGCAGATCCAGCACTTCGGACTGCAGCAGGATGGCGTCGAGCAGATCATCCACACCCTGCCCGGTCTTGGCCGACAGTTCCACCATCTGGATGTCGCCACCGAATTCTTCGGCCACCACTTCGTACGTCAGCAGGTCGCTCTTGACCCGCGACGGGTCGGCCGAGGGCTTGTCGATCTTGTTGATCGCCACGATCAGCGGCACCTTGGCCGCCTTCGCGTGCTGGATGGCTTCCGCGGTCTGCGGCATCACGCCGTCGTCGGCCGCCACCACCAGTACCACGATGTCGGTGAGCCTGGCGCCACGCTGGCGCATCTGGGTGAACGCCGCATGGCCGGGGGTATCGAGGAAGCTGATCACGCCCTTCGGGGTTTCGACGTGATAGGCGCCGATATGCTGGGTGATGCCGCCGGCTTCGCCGGTGGCGACCTTGGTGCGGCGGATGTAGTCCAGCAGCGAGGTCTTGCCATGATCGACATGGCCCATGATGGTGACCACCGGCGGACGCTGGCGCTTCTCGCCCTGCACTTCCTCGGCATGCGCCAGCAGCTCGGACTCGGCGTCGTTGGCGTTGGCGACCACCACCTTGTGGCCCAGTTCTTCGGTGACCAGCGCCGCGGTGTCGTGGTCGATGGTCTGGGTGATGGTGGCCATCACGCCCATCTTGAACAGCGCCTTGACCACGTCGCCGCCCTTCAGCGCCAGTTTCTGGGCGAGGTCGGCCACGGTGATCGCATCGCCGATGGCGACGTCGCGCACCACCGGCGCGGTGGGTTTGTTGAAGCCGGTGCCGGTGCGCGACTGATCCATGCCGCGCTTGGCCGGCCTGGACTTGCCGCCACGCGGCGCATTGCTGCGGCGCGCACGATCGGAAGCCGACAAATGCAACTGACCGGCAAAACGCTCGGTACGGTCGTCGTCCTCGACGCCCGCGACCATGACATGCGACCCGCGCTGCGCCTGGGGCTTGCCCTTGGCCGCCGCACTGCCCTTGTCCGCTTCCCGCGCCGGCGCTGCAGGCTTGGGATGCGCGGCACCATGGCCGTGCCCGTGGCCGTGGCCCTTGGTCTTTGCGGCATCTTCCAGCGCCGCCTCGGCAGCGGCAGTGGCTTCCGCCGCGGCACGCTCGAGTTGCTCATGTTCCAGCCGCTTCTGCTCGGCAACCAGTTCCGCGCGCTGCCGATCCTTTGCCGCCAACGCCTGCTGCTCGGCAAGATTGCGCGCACGCGATTCCTCGAGCTTGCGCATGGCATCGGCGCGCTCGGCATCCAGTTTCTCGGGCCCGGTGTGCGGACGGCCCTCACCCGGTTTCAGGGTGATCTTCTTGCGCGTCACGACTTCGACCGTGCCCCCGCTGCGCCCGGCCTTGCCGCCAGCGCCAACGGAGATTTCCTGCTTGCGGCTGCGGTTCAGGGTGATCTTCCCCGGTGCGATGGCTTCATCGGCAGGCTTTTCGGTCTTGCCGTGGGCGCGCCGGAGAAACCCGTGCAGCTTCAGTTTCTCGGCACTGGTGATCACCTGGTCGGGGCCGCTGAACTTCATGCCGGCTTCGGCCAGCTGTTCCAGCAGTTTTTCGACCGGCGTGTTCACCAGTTCGGCGAGCTTGCGGATGGTGGTTTGCTGCGACATTCGGATTCCGATTTCCTGGGCCGCATCGCTGCGGCCGAATTCTGCCATTGCAGGACGGGGCCGCGGCCCTGTCCCGCTGCCATGATGCTTACTCGAACCAGTGCTTGCGCGCTTCCATGATCAGCGCCGCGGCACGTTCCGCACCCATGCCGTCGATGTCGGCGATCTCGTCAGTGGCGGCTTCCGCCAATGCCTCGCGATCGCGGATGCCGCGCTCGGCCAGGGCATAGGCGGTGGCCTCGTCCATCCCGGCCAGTGCCAGCAGATCGGCCGCAGGCTGATGCTCTTCCAGGCCTTCCTCGGCCGCCAGTGCCTCGTTCAGCAGGGCGTCGCGGGCGCGTGAACGCAGTTCTTCCACGATGTCTTCGTCGAAGCCTTCCACCGCCAGCAACTCGGCGACCGGGACATAGGCGATTTCTTCCACCGTATTGAAGCCCTCGCCCACCAGGATGCCGGCGATTTCCTCGTCCACTTCCAGCTTGTCGATGAACAGCTGGCGCGCCGCCGCCTGCTCCGACTCGGTCTTGGCCTGCACCTGGTCGGCCGTCATCACGTTCAATTGCCAGCCGGTCAGGCGGCTGGCCAGACGCACGTTCTGGCCGCCGCGACCGATCGCCTTGGCCAGATTCTCCTCGGCCACGGCCAGATCCATCGCGTGCTTGTCTTCGTCGACGATGATCGACTGCACTTCCGCCGGCGCCATCGCATTGATCACGAACTGTGCCGGATTGTCGCTCCACAGCACGATGTCCACGCGCTCGCCGTTGAGCTCGTTGGTCACCGCCTGCACGCGCGAACCGCGCATGCCGATGCAGGCACCGATCGGATCGGTGCGATTGTCGTGCGCCAGCACCGCGATCTTTGCGCGGTCGCCGGGATCGCGCGAGCAGGCCATGATCGAGACCAGACCCTGGCCGACTTCCGGCACTTCCAGCTTGAACAACTCCATCATGAATTCCGGCGCGGCGCGACTGATGAACAACTGCGGCCCGCGCGGTTCGCTGCGCACGTCGAACAGGTAGCCGCGCACGCGGTCACCGGTGCGCAGCACGTCGCGCGGAATGCCCTTGTCCTTGGTGATGATGGCTTCGGCATTGCCGCCCAGATCGACGTAGATGTTGCCGCGCTCGACACGCTTGACCACGCCGGTGACCAGCTCGCCGACGCGATCCTTCCATGCATCCACCACCTGCTGGCGTTCGGCTTCGCGCACGCGCTGCACGATCACCTGCTTGGCGGCCTGCGCGGCAATCCGGCCGAATTCCGGATTCTCGATCTGCTCTTCGATGTAATCACCAACCTCGACATCGTCGTTCTCGTCCAGCGCATCCATCAGGCGCACTTGACGATCCGGCGACTCCATCACCACGTCGTCGGCCACCACTTCCCAGCGGCGGAACGTCTCGTAGCTGCCGTCCTTCGAATCGATCTGCACGCGCACCAGCACGTCCTGGTCGATGTAGCGCTTCTTGGCCGCCGAGGCCAGCGCCGCCTCGATTGCCTCGAGGATCACCGATTCCGGCACGCCCTTCTCGGCAGCCACCGCATCGACGACCAGCAACAGTTCCTTGCTCATGCCCGCTTACTCCGCATCAAGCGACCCGTCGGCCGCCGTCTTGTTGGTTGGATTCTTGTGTGTGGCAGGCTTGCCGCCTGCCGTTTTCTTCGCTTTGCCCGGCCGCGCATCGCGTCCGGATTTGTCTTGCGCCGGGGCCAGCCCCAGGGCCAGCCAATCCGGCACCAGTCTGGCCTTGTCCACATTGGCGGACGCCACCGGAAGCTCGCGGCCATCGACCTCGAACACCAGTTGATCGCCCTCGACGCGCAGGATCGTGCCCTGCAGGCGCCGGCGGCCGTCCTGCGGCAGCTTGAGCGTCACCTTGGCGGTTTCCCCGATGAAGCGCGCGAACTGCCCGGCCGTGAACAACGGGCGATCCATGCCCGGCGAAGACACTTCCAGCGTGTAGTTGCCGCTGATCGGGTCTTCCACGTCCAGCTGCGCGGAAATTTCGCGGCTGACCGCCTCGCATTCCTCGATGCCGACGCTGCGCGCGGGCGCATCTGCCTGCGGCACGTCGATGTACAGGCGCAAGGTGGCGCCTCCCGGTGCCGGAAGATATTCGATGCCCAGCAGCTCCAGCCCCATCGACGCGATGGTGGGAGCGAGCAATGCGACGATTTCACCAGCCTTGTCTGTCACGGTGCGCCTGTCGAGAAATTGCAGAGAAATTGCAAACGGAATTCCGGGAACCCGAAAACGAAAAAGGACCCGTTGGGCCCTTTTCCGATGACGCTGGATTGCGAAAGCCTGGAGATGCTTTCGCGAGCCCGAGCCCGATGCCGATCAACCGGCACTGAAACTTGGTAGCGGGGGCAGGATTTGAACCTGCGACCTTCGGGTTATGAGCCCGACGAGCTGCCAGACTGCTCCACCCCGCATCAGAGTCGCGCATTGTAGGCGGTCGGCACACCACGCGCAACTGTTTTCCGCGGAACGCGACAGGTTCAGTTGCGAATCACCTGCAGCACCGCCCGCGTCACCGGATCGTCGGCCTCACGCTCGCCTTGCAGGGCCGGCAACAGGCGGTTGGCCACCTGCTTGCCCAGCTCCACGCCGAACTGGTCGAAAGCGTTGATGTCCCACAGCACCGATTGCAGGAACACGCTGTGTTCGTACAACGCGATCAGCATGCCCAGCGTTTGCGGAGTCAGCGCTTCCAGCAGCAGCAAGGTGCTGGGGCGGCCGCCGGGGTAATGCCGATGCGGGTCATCGCTGCTGCTGCCATTGGCCAGTGCCTCGGTCTGCGCCAGCAGATTGGCCAGCAGCGCGGCGTGGTTGGCAGCAAACGGGTGGTCGACACGGATCACGCCGATGAAGTCGGCCGGCACCACCTGCGTGCCCTGATGCAGGGCCTGGAAGAAGCTGTGCTGGGTATCGGTGCCGGCCCCGCCCCACCACACCGGCACGGTTTCCACCTGCACATCGCTGCCGTCCAGCCGCACCCGCTTGCCCAGGCTTTCCATCACCAGTTGCTGCAGGTAATTGGGCAGCAGTTTCAACCGTTCGTCGTACGGCAGCACCGCCTGGGTGGCAGCGTGCAGGCCGTTGCGGTTCCACACGGCGGTGAGTGCATGCCAGACCGCGACGTTCTGCCGCAGCGGCGCGTGCAGGGCATGTGCATCGATGGCCGCGGCACCTTCCAGCAACTGCTCGAAGCAGTCCATGCCCAGCGCCAGCGCGATCGGAAAGCCCACCGCCGACCACAGCGAATAACGCCCGCCCACCCAGTCCCACATCGGCAGGGTGCGTTCCGGCGGAATGCCAAAATCGGCCACCCGTTGCGCGTTGGTGCTGACGGCGTACAAGCGGCTGTCATCGCCCAGCCAGTCGCGCACGATCTGGCCGTTGAGCAAGGTTTCCTGGGTGCCGAAGGTCTTGGAAATGACAACCCCGGCGGTCTTCTTCGGGTCCAGCCCGGCCAGCACGCGGCGCGCGGCATTACCATCGACATTGGAAATGAAGTGCACGCGGAAACGCGCATCCGGCGTGGCCAGCGCGTCCACCACCAGGCGCGGGCCCAGGTCGGAGCCGCCGATGCCGACGCTGACGATGTCGGTGACGTCGGTGGCCGCCAGTGCCTCGATCAGCTCCCGCATCCGCAGCTGCGCCGCCATCGCCTGCGCGCGCGCCGCCAGCACGAAGGCCGATGCCGTGGCCTCGCCGCGCAAGGCGCTGTGCAGGGCCGCGCGGCCTTCGGTGGGATTGACGGTGTCACCGCCCAGTTGGCGCTGCATCGCGCCGGCCAGATCGGCTTGCTCGGCAATTTCGAACAAGGCCTCCAGCGCCGCGCGGTCATAGCGCTGGCGGGCGAAGTTGGCATACAGCGGGCCGCAACGCAGGGCGAAGTCCTGCGCACGTGCCGGGTCGGTTTCGATCAGGTTGACCAGCGATGTGCCGGCCAGTCGTTGTGCATGTGCATCCAGACTTGCCAGCGTATTGCGCATCGTCAGGCGGCCTGCTTGGGCATCGAATGGTTGGTATGGGTCAAGTGGTTGTCGCGATCCACATAAACGCAGACGGGCTTGTGTGCCCTGGCTTCTTCGGCATCGCACTGCACGTAGGCGCAGATGATGACCAGATCGCCCACCCGCGACTTGTGCGCGGCCGCGCCGTTCACCGAGATCACCCCGCTGCCTTCCTCGCCGCGGATGGCATAGGTGGAATAACGCTCGCCACTGGTCACGTCGTAGATGTGGATCTGCTCGTATTCGCGAATGCCGGCGATGTCCAGCAGGCGGCCGTCGATGGCGCAGGAACCTTCGTAATGCAGCTCGGCGTGGGTGACGGTGGCGCGGTGGATCTTGCCCTTGAGCAGGGTGAGTTGCATGGCGGCGGCTCCGGTGGAACGGCAGGACAGGACGGCGGAATCGGCAGTATAGGGCGCGGATGGCGCACTGCAACATTCGCCGGGTATCAAATCATCCGGGCAAATCGAACTCGAGATTGTCGATCAGCCGCGTGCGGCCCAGCCGCGCCGCAATCAAGGCCACCTGCGGGCCGGCTTCGGCATCGCCCGGCACACTGAAATCGGGGCGGCGCAGCACCGCGTAATCCGGCACGAACCCGGCGGCGCGCAAGGACGCATCGGCATCGGCTTCCACCTGCACGCGCGCCTGCCCGCGCTGGGCGGCATCCCGCATCGCCAGCAATACCCGGTGGATGGTGGCGGCTACCGCGCGCTCGTCGGCCGACAGATACTGGTTGCGCGAGCTCATCGCCAGCCCGTCGGCCTCGCGCACGATGTCGCCCGCCAGGATCTCCAGCGGCATGTGCAGGTCGGCCACCAACTGCCGGATCACCGCCAATTGCTGGAAGTCTTTCTTGCCGAACGCGGCCACGTCAGGCTGCACCTGGTTGAACAGGCGCGTCACCACCGTGCACACGCCGTCGAAATGGCCGGGGCGGCAGGCACCTTCCAGCACCGCGCTGACGCCGGGCACGTGCACGTTGGAGGCCAGTTCGACGCCGAACGGATACATCGCCTCCACTTCCGGCAGCCACAGCACGTCGCAACCGGCCGCTTCCAGCCCGCTGGTATCGGCCTCGGGCGTGCGCGGGTAGCGGGTGAAATCCTCGTTCGGGCCGAACTGGGTGGGGTTGACGAACACGCTGGACACCACCTTGTCGGCGTGCTGCCGCGCCAGCGTCACCAGCGAATAGTGGCCGGCATGCAGGTTGCCCATCGTCGGCACGAAGCCCACGCGCAGACCGTCGCGACGCCAGCCAGCAATGCGTTCGCGCAATGCGGTCAGCTGGGTGATGGTCTCGATCATGCGTAGCTGTGCTCCTGCGTGGGGAACGTGCCGGCGCGCACGGCTTCCGCATAGGCACGCACCGCGCCGGCGATGGAGCCGCCATCGACGAGGAAATCCTTGACGAATTTCGGCTTGCGGTGACCGGTGTCGATGCCCAGCAGGTCGTGCAGCACCAGCACCTGGCCATCGCAACCCGGGCCTGCACCAATCCCGATGGTGGGTATGGGGCTGGCCGCAGTGATTTCGGCAGCCAGGCCTGCCGGCACGCCCTCCAGCACCAGCAGTGCGGCACCGGCCTCGGCCACCGCCAGCGCCTCGCCGCGCAGACGTTCGGCGGCGGGTTGTTCGCGCCCCTGCACCTTGAAGCCGCCCATCCGCAGCACCGATTGCGGGGTCAGGCCCAGGTGCGCGCAAACGGGAATCTCGCGTTCCACCAGGTATCGAATGATGTCGAGCTTGTGGCCGGCACCTTCCAGCTTGACCATCGCCGCGCCGGCCTGGATGAAGCGCACCGCCGCCGCGAACGCCTGCTCCGGGTTGCCATCACTGCCGAAGGGAAAGTCCGCGATCTTCAGCGGATGTCTGGCGGTACGGGCCACCGCAGCGGTGTGATAGACGATGTCGTCCACCTGCACCGGCAAGGTGGAATCGTGCCCCTGCACCACCATCCCCAGCGAATCGCCGATCAGGATCAGGTCGATCCCGGCGGCATCCAGCACCCGTCCGAAACTGGCGTCGTAGCAGGTCAGCATCACCAGCTTGCGGCCTTCGGTGCGCGCCTGCGCCAACTGCGGCACGCTCCAGGACTTGGTTTCCGCGTGAACGCTCATCGGCGTTTCCATCAAGGGGAATCGCGCATTATCGCGCAGAAACGCGATATGAACCGCACGTGCTCACGCCAGTGCCACCACGCCGGCCACGTCCACGCCACGCAGCGCATCGGCCACCGTGCCATGCCCCGGGAACGGCAGCTCGGCGGCCACCTCCGCCAGCGGCACCAGCGCGAACGCGCGCGTCTGCAGGTGCGGATGCGGCAGCTGCAGGCCGGGCACGTCGATCACCTGCTCGCCGTACAGCAGCAAATCCAGATCCAGCACGCGCGGGCCCCAGCGTTGCGCGTCCGCATCACTGCGATCGCGACCGGCATGGCGTTCGATGTCCAGCATATGCGCAAGCAGGGCCAATGGCGGCAAGCGGGTCTGCAGGCGCACCGCCGCATTGATGAAATCCGGCTGGTCGGTACGGCCCCAGGCGAGCGTGCGATACAGGCCGGATGCCGCGACCACACGGCTGTCCGGCAGCGCCGCCAGCGCGTGCATGGCTGCGCGTACGGCCTGTTCGGAATCCCCGAGATTGGCCCCCAGCCCGATGCAGGCCGTGACCGGCAAACTCACGCAGGCGCCCCCGCAGGCGGGCGTCGCCGCCGTCGACGCTTGCGGGACGCGGGCGCATCACCATCGTTCGCCTCGCCTTCCGCGTCATCGCCTTCTGCTGACTCGGCCGTCCGCAATTCGCTGGCCGCCACGGTGGCCGCAGGATCCAGCTGCACCTCGCGCCAGAACGCCACGTCCTCGGCATGCGCATCCGACGCCGTCAGCCGCAGGGCCAGAAAATCGAACGCGGCGCGAAACCGCGGGTGTGCCAGCAGGCGATATACCCGCTTGCGCTGGCGCTGGGTGAAGCGCGGCTGCAGCAGCCAGATCTCCTGCATCGGCAGCGAAAACCGACGCGGCAAGGCGGTGCGGCCGACCTGGTGCAAGCTCACCCGATCAGCCGCGCGCCGCTGCGCTTCGACCGGATGCACGCCCTGCGCCTGCAACAGCGCCAGGGTGCGGCAATAGGCCGGCCACAGCAGCACCGCATACAGGAAAGCCGGTGACACCGGTTCGTCATTGGCCACCCGTGCATCGGTGTTGCGCAGGCCTTGCAGCAGCATCCGCCGCAACGCCCCGGACTTGTTGCTGGCCAGTGCCTGCGCGGTTTCCGGCAGCAAGGCCGGCAGCAGACCCAGCTGTTCCAGCCATTCGAAACTGGCCGCGGCATGGCCGGACAGGAACAGCTTCAGGGTTTCTTCGAACAAGCGCGCCGGCGACGCCTCGGCCAGCAGATGCGCCAGCGCGGGCACCGGTGCGGCGGTTCCGGCTTCGATGGTGAAGCCCAGCTTGGCCGCCAGCCGCGCCGCCCGCAGCATCCGCACCGGGTCTTCGCGGTAGCGGGTTTCCGGGTCGCCGATCAGGCGCAACACCCGCGCCTGCACGTCGGCATAGCCGCCCACGTAATCGCGTACCGAGAAATCCTCGATGGTGTAGTACAACGCATTCGCGGTGAAGTCACGGCGCACCGCATCGTCTTCGATGCTGCCGTAGATGTTGTCGCGCAGCAGACGGCCACCGTCGTCGGTCTGGCGGTCGCCGTCGTCATCGCCGCCGTTGGCACGAAAGGTCGCCACTTCGATGATCTCGCGCCCGTAGACCACGTGTGCCAGCCGGAACCGACGGCCGATCAGGCGGCAATTGCGGAACAGCGCCTTCACCTGTTCGGGCGTGGCGTCGGTGGCCACGTCGAAGTCCTTGGGCGCGCCACCCACCAGCAAATCACGCACCGCGCCACCCACCAGGTAGGCGGCGAACCCTCCCTCGCGCAGCCGGTACAACACGCGCAGGGCGTTCTGGCTCATCTGCTTGCGCGAAAGGGCGTGGGCCTCGCGCGGGATCACCTGCACGGCAGGGGCGATGGCGGGATCGGGTTGGAAATCAGTCATGCGTGACGGTCAGGCCGCAGGTCAAGGGCAGAGGCGCGCGCATTGCCAGTGCCCTGCGCAGCCGCATATACTAGCAAGCTCAGCACCGGGAACAGCGGTGCCGGGCCGATCGTCCCGTCGGCACACCCCATTGCTCCCTTCGTCTAGAGGCCCAGGACGTGGCCCTCTCAAGGCTAAAACACGGGTTCGAATCCCGTAGGGAGCGCCAATTCAAGACACCCCGCATGGCATCCCCATGCGGGGTTTTTTGTTGCGCGAGCAGACTCTGCGTTGCCTGGTGACCGCGCTCAGGCCAGCAGCTCGCTCACCCGATAGCGCCCCGGCGGACGGGTGGCCAGCCGTTGTGCCACATGCAGCGCACCACGGGCGAAGATGTCGCGGTTGCCGGCGCGATGCACCAGCTCGATGCGTTCGCCGGAGGTGGTGAACTGCACCAAGTGTTCGCCGACGATGTCGCCGGCGCGAAGGCTGGCATAGTGCGGGGTTGCACCGGCTGCTTGCGCGGCTGCGCCCAGCGTCAATGCGGTGCCCGAGGGCGCATCCTGCTTGCGGGTGTGGTGGGCTTCCACGATGTCGCAATCCCAGCCCGGCAACAACGCTGCGGCGCGTTCCACCAAGTCATGCAGTACCGCGACCCCGAGGCTGAAGTTGCTGGCCCAGATCAGCGGGATCTGATCGCTGGCTGCCGCCAGTGCTGCTTGCTGCACGGGCGACAGGCCGGTGGTGCCGGACACCAGCGCGGCGTTGCGGGCCAGGCACAGCGCAAGGACGGCATCGAAGCCTTCCGGCAGGCTGAAATCGATGGCGACATCGAAGTCCGGGGCCTGGGACAGCGCGCTTGCAGCCAGCTGCGGTACGCCGGCAGTTGCGGATGCCTGCGGTTGGCGCGATACCGCTGCCACGACCTGACAGCCATGTTGTTCGTCCCGGCAAAGCCGCAACAGGGCCTGCCCCATGCGGCCACTGCCGCCATGGATCAGGAGCCGGACAGGTGCATTCATGCGCACAGGCTAGCCGCTGCGCCGGGCAACGGCAAGCACGCTCAGGCCAGTTTGACGCCCTGCAAGCGGTCCGCGACCTGATGCATGGCGTCGTCGAACGCCGCATCGCCTTCGCGCAACTTGATCTTGCCCAGCGCCGACATCACCGCCAGCTCGCGCACCGAAGCCACCAGCACGCGGATGCCGCGCCGGTTCACCAGCAGCAGGCGCGCCGAAATGGGGCTGATCCACGAAACCTTGGCGGGTGCGAATTGACCATCGGCCCCCTGCAGCTGCAACCAGTTGCCGACTTCCAGCCGGCCCATCCGGGCCAGCAGGCTGTCATCGCAGGGCACGGCGTCCACCCCCCCCACCACCTCCAGTTGCGGGGTGGGCGGCGGTGGCGGTTCGGCCAGCACGATCGGGGCCGGAATCCGTTCGTCACTGGTCTTCGCCGCCTGCCCGATCGACAACCGGGCAACCACATCGGACAAGGCTTCCAGTGCAGCCTGACCATCCTCGCCCACGCAGCCGGCACTGGCCAGAATCGCCAGCAACTCGGCTTCCGGCAAGGGCAGGACGGTGCCCTGCATCGCCGACACCACGGCCTGCAGGAAAGCATCAAGCCCTTGCAGGGCCTCGCGATAACGCGGGGAACCATGCCCGTCACGCAAAACGATCTGGGTGAGATGGTGCTGGGCGTGGGTGGCGACGAATTCGTCGATCACCGAAGGAAGTTCACGCCCGTCGCGGTGCTTTTCCAGATCCGCATTGACTTCCGTTCGGGCCTGCTCCAGCCGCTCCCGTCCCCGATGTGCTTCGGTGGTGCGCTTTTCGGCCAGCTCGAAACGCTTGCGGTGTTGCGCCATGTAGACGCGCAGGTCTTGTTCGAGGGCTTCGAAAATCGCCACGTCTTCGTTGAACTCGGCCACCAGACGGTCGATGGTGTGGTCGACGTGATCCAGCAGCTCCTGCTCCTGCGGCGCTTCGCCGCGATTGCCCTCGCAGGCTTCGGCCACGGTGTTGAGCAGGCGCCGGGCCGGATGTTCCTTGTACATGAACATGCGCCGATCCTTCACCGCCACCTTGACGAACGGCACCAGCATGCGGCCGATCATCTGCCGGATCCGGTTGTCATACTGCGGGCCATCCAGCAACACGTCGAACAACAGGGCCACCAGATCGACCGCATCACCATCCAGCCCGTCCAGGGTCAGGTTGTCGCTGGCAACGCCCAGCTTGCGCGCGCTCTGCGACATCTGCTGGCGCAGCAGGCCTGCGAACGACTGCGCCGACCCGGCATGCCCCGCGACAGCGGGCACAGGCTCGGCATCGCGCTGCATCAGGGTGAGGATCGAGAGCAGATCGCCGGTGGACAGGGACTGCCCGGAAGTTCCGTGCGCTTGGTGCGGTGCCACGTTGTTGGCAGCACGCCAGTGCTGCAGCTGCCCCAGCATGCTGGCAAACAGTGCCTGATCGACAGCGCTGGCCTGCGGCGGAGCGGTATCCCAGGCCGCTGCCGCCTGCGGGCGAGTGGGCACTTGTTCGGTTTCGTACGGTTGCGTGGCCTCGGCCGGCGCCGCATGCCGGTTCGGCGCCTTGGCGGCAGCCGGTTGCGACTTGGCTGTGCTGCGCAACTCCGGCAACACGCCGGCACTGACCATCAGGTTGTTGCAGTGCTCGTACAGCTCTCCCAGCGCGCCGGCCAACTCGCGTTCGAAGAACTTGAAAGCGACGATGCGCAGTTCGGCCTCGATCTCGCGCTGGCCCATCACCTGCCCCAGTGCCGCGGCCAGGAATGCCGGGCTGAGCGGGTTGGCGTTGGCCTCCAGCTGCGCCTGTCCGACCACCGCGCAGAACCGCTGGGTGGCCAGTTCGTAGGCCGACGCGTGATTGCGCAACGCCGAGGACGCCAGCTGATCGACCGCCAATTGCTGCTCCAGATCCTGATCGGACAGCAGGCTGAGCCCGGAGTCGGTGTCGGTGTCGGCAGTTCCGCCATCGGCGTGCAGGCGATGCTGCCGCAACTCGCGGAATCGATCGGCAATGCGCTGGCGAAAACCTTTCGACAACTCGCCTCGCACCTGGCGCATATCGCGCAGGGCCATCAGGCCGAGGGTTTCCTCACCATTCTGGCTGCGGTCGAACAGGTAATCGTCCAGCTCGGACAGGCTGCTTTCGAACGCCGGCACGACGCTGTCCAGAACGCGCTTCTGCAACGCGTCAAGCAGCGGCCCGTGCGGGTGCTTGAACTCGGAATGGAATCCCGCGGGGGAACGGAATGTCATGACAGGAACGCCTCTTTACACACCTGCCACAATAACGGAATCCGGCCCTCGCATTGTTGATGGCCGTCATGGATCCGGCCGATGCCACGGCCGTCTGACCTGCTGCCCTGACCATTCAGCCAGGAAGCACCTGGCCGATGCCGGAGCAGACCAGTTCGGCCTCCACCGCCGCCAATGCCTCCAGCCGCGTGCCGCTGTTGAAACCGAAACGAAAATGCACCTCCCCCGCCGGGGTGCGCGAGGAATGCAGCGAGGCGATGCTCACGCCGTGGCGCTCGAACACGTGCAGCAACGCGCGCAGCGAGCCCGGGCGGTCTTCCGGCAGGTGGATGCTGAGGGTATGCGCGTCGGCCAGGTCTGCCAGCAGATAGCCCAGGCGTTCGAAAGTGAAATTGCCTTGCGCCAGCGCAGTGTCGCCGAAGGCCGTGCGGTTGGCGTCGAGAAACTCGCTGCGAAAGGCCGCACGGGCGGCCTGGTCGCCCTGCCCGACCAGAGTGGCAATGCGCGCCAATTGCGCCGCCAGCCCCTGCAGCACCTCGCCCGCATGCGGGTTGCCGAACTGGATGTCTTCGTAGATGGCGGGGTTGAGCGACAGGATGCGTGCGCACATCGCCATGTCCATTTCGAACGAGGCCGATCGCAGCGGCAACAAGTCGGCCAACGCGTCGCCCTGCGCCCGCAGCACCCCGGCCTGGGCCAGATGGCCGGCGTGCACCATTGCCTGCACCAATGCCATCGCACGGTCGTGGCGCTCCGGCGCCACTTGCACGCATTCGGCCTCCAATGCCGCCAGCACGCCTTCCAGCCACGGCCGCCATGCATCCAGCCGCGCCTCGCACACCGCCAGCACGCGTCCGCGCAAGGTGGGGGATTTCGGCGGTGCGGTCATCGGATGCAGGCCCACCACTTCGGCTTGCGAGGCCAGCATCGCCGCCACCGGCGCGGCCTTGATCGAGGTGACATCCAGCCACAGACGGCCGGCCTCGCGCCCCGCCGACTGCGCGACGTACTGTGCGATCACGGCCGGGGTGTGGCGGATCGGCGCGCTGAACACCAGCACGTCGGCCCGTGCCAACAAGGCGTCTTCACCGTCGGAACCCGGATCGGCCGGGTCATGGCCCAGCACGTGCAGCCCCATCCGGGTTTCGAAAAACGCCCGCAGCCAGCGCCCGTAAGCGCCGGCGCTGCCGACGATGCCGATGACGGGGGAGGTGTTCAACGCAAGCGGGCTCCGTTTTGGAGCCCGAAGTTTACGTGTGGTCGCGCGCCGGCGGGACGTTGGTGGCTCAGGAAACCATCCGATCCCAGAAGCCCTTCACACCGTCGAGGAAGGTGCTGGATTTCGGCGAGTGGCGGCGCGCGCCCTCGCCACTGAAGGTGGCTTCGAATTTCTCCAGCAAGTCGCGCTGCTCGGCGGTGAGGTTGACCGGGGTTTCCACCACCACCTTGCAGTACAAATCGCCGGGCGCGCGGCTGCGAACGGACTTCACGCCGCGATCGCGCAGCCGGAACACTTTGCCGGTCTGGGTTTCGCTGGGGATGCGCAACTCCACCTCGCCGCCCAGCGTGGGCACGCGCACGGTATCGCCCAGCGCCGCCTGCGAAATGCGGATCGGCACTTCGCAGTGCAAATCGTCGCCGTCGCGCTGGAAGATGGCGTGCTCGCGCACCCGCACCTCCACGTACAGATCGCCCGGCGGGGTGCCGGCCGGGCCGGCTTCGCCCTCACCCGCCAGGCGGATGCGGTCGCCGTTGTCCACCCCGGCCGGGACTTTCACCGCCAGGGTTTTTTCTTCCTCCACCCGGCCGTGGCCATTGCAGTGCTTGCAGGGGCTGGCAATGGTCTTGCCGGCGCCATCGCAATGCGGGCATGGTGCCTGCATCATGAACGGGCCGCGCTGCATGCGCACCTGGCCGCGCCCCTGGCAGGTACCGCAGGTCTCCACCTTGCCGTCTTCCGAGCCACTGCCCTTGCAGGGCTCGCAACTGACCAGGGTGGGGATGTAGATGGTTTTTTCGACGCCAGCCACGGCCTCTTCCAGATCCAGCTCCAGCATGTAGCCCACGTCGGCACCCCGGCGCGGGCCTTGCTGCCGCCCACCGCCACCGAAGATGTTGCCGAAGATGTCGCCGAAGATGTCGCCCATGTCGGCGCCGCCGAAGCCGGGGCCGGCGTTGCCGCCGCCCATGCCGTGCTCGAACGCGGCGTGGCCGTGCTGGTCGTACATGCGGCGCTTGCCGCCGTCACTCAGGACTTCATAGGCTTCCTTGCATTCCTTGAACGCAGCCTCGGCATTCTTGTCGCCGGGGTTGCGGTCGGGGTGGTGCTTCATCGCGCAACGGCGATACGCCTTTTTCAGCTCGTCTTCGCCGGCGTTGCGGGCCACGCCCAGCACTTCGTAGTAATCGCGCTTGCTCATGTTTCTTGCTTCAGATGATGTTCGATGCGGCGATCCGGCACGACCCAGAGGATGGCCACCAACGCATACAAGGTGCAGGAAAGAATCGGGGCGAAAAACGCCATTGCAATGCCCAGCACATACAGCAGCAAGGACAATTTGGCTTTCCAGTCGCCCCACAGCCCTCCCAATGCGCGCCCCAGCAGGCCGTCATGGCCACCGTTGCAGCAGATCAGCGCACGGCTGAGCGGCATCCAGGCCACGGCCGCCATCAGCAACACGAATCCGTACAAGGCGGTGGGCACTGGAGAAGGATGGGGATGGGATTCGTTCAACCAGCTGGTGACGAACGGGAACAGCGACAGCCAGAACAGGAAGAACAGGTTGGCCCACAGCACCTTGCCATTCACGCGTTGCGCCGCATGCAGCAGGTGGTGGTGGTTGTTCCAGTAGATGCCGACGTAGAGAAAGCTCAGCACATAGCTCAGGAACGCCGGCACATTCGCCACCAACGCCTGCAAACTGGCGTCGTGCGGCGCTTTCAGCTCCAGCACCATGATCGTGATGATCACCGCGATCACGCCATCGCTGAAGGCTTCCATTCGTCCTTTGCCCACGCGCCCCCCTTTCTCGCACCATGCCCGGAAACGGAAAAAGCGGAGCCATGCCCCGCTCTTTCCAGGTACTGCTCAGACGGCGAAGGTCACGCCTTCTTGTCGTCCTTGACTTCGGTGAACTCGGCGTCCACCACGTCGTCGGCCGGCTTGCCGGCATCGCCGGTACCACCTGCCTGCTGGCCGGCGGCGGCAGCCGCGGCGAACAGCGCCTGGCCGGCCTCTTCCAGCGCCTTGGCCTTGGCTTCGATCTGGCCCTTGTCGTCACCCTTCATCGCCACTTCCAGCTCAGCAATCGCCGCTTCGGCGCGGCCGATGGCATCACCCGGCAGCTTGTCGCCGTTGTCCTTGATGGTGCTGCGGGTGGCGTGGATCAGGCCATCGGCCTGGTTGCGCGCGGTGACCAGCTCGTGGAACTTCTTGTCCTCTTCGCGATTGGCCTCGGCGTCCTGCACCATCCGCTGGATTTCGTCATCGCTCAGGCCCGAACCGGCCTTGATCTCGACCTTCTGCTCCTTGCCGGTCTTCTTGTCCTTGGCGGTCACATGCACGATGCCGTTGGCATCGATGTCGAAGCTCACTTCCACCTGCGGCATGCCGCGCGGCGCGGCTTCGATGCCGGTCAGGTCGAACTTGGCCAGCGACTTGTTGTAGCGGGCCTGCTCGCGCTCACCCTGCAGCACGTGCACGGTCACCGCGCTCTGGTTGTCCTCGGCGGTGCTGAAGGTCTGCGACGCCTTGGTGGGGATGGTGGTGTTCTT
>JAGWUF010000090.1 GCA_028868545.1 Lysobacteraceae bacterium
CCGGGCGGCTACGACCAGGCTGGCCGTTACTTCTTCACCAGCGTCAGCATGAAGTTCTGATCCGCGTTCAAATGTGTTGTGTGACATCCGCGGCGGGCTTCGGCCCGCCGCGTTTTTTTCGGTCTCCTGCCTGCATCGCTATGTCAATGCGCTGTACACGAATGCACTGCCCACCAGCAGCAGAAACACCGCGAACACGCGCTTGAGCGCCCGCCCGCTCAGGGCATGGGCCAGCCGGGTGCCATACGGGGCGGCCAGTACCGACGTCACCGCCACGCCCAGTGCCGCCGGCAGGTAGACATAGCCCACCGCGCCGCTCAGCGGCAGCGCACCGCTGGGTGCCTGCAGGGCGTAGCCCAAGGCACTGCCCAGGCCGATGAACATGCCGCAAGCCGAGGACGTGCCCACCGCGCGCACGGGGGCCACGCCGCGCCAGATCAGCAGGGGCACGGTCAGACTGCCACCACCGATGCCCACGATCGCGGACACCACGCCGATTCCGCCACCGGCCAGGGTGTAGCCCGGCCCCTGCGGAATGTGCTGCGCAGCGCCGGTTGCGACCGGCGTTCTCGACAGCAGCAATTGCGCAGCGATCAGGAAGCAATAGCCAGCCACGCACCAGCGCAGCACGTCATCGGCCAGCCCGATGGCGACACAGCTACCCAGCCAGCCGCCCAGCAACACGCCTGGCACCATCCACGCCACCGTCGGCCACAGCACGCTGCCACGACGCGCGTGCGCACGCGCCGAGGACGCCGCCGTCAGCACGATGCTGGCCAGCGAGCTGGCCAGCGCCGCATGCATGGCGGCATCCGCGGGCACGCCCTGCATCGGCAACAGCCATGCCAGCGCCGCCACCAAGGTCAGGCCACCGCCAATGCCCAGCAGGCCCGCCAACACGCCCACGCATGCACCCAAGGCCAGATAGATCAGCAAGAACCCCATCGAATCGTTACCCGCAAGGACATTCATCGATGCTCGGCTATAGTCGAACGATGCACAAGCTCACCTCCTTCCTGCTGA
Organism: Lysobacteraceae bacterium; assembly: GCA_028868545.1. Classification (GTDB taxonomy): domain Bacteria; phylum Pseudomonadota; class Gammaproteobacteria; order Xanthomonadales; family Xanthomonadaceae; genus Thermomonas. Next base: position 1,024 of record JAGWUF010000090.1, read on the forward strand.
TCGGTCTTGCGCTGGCAGGTGCGGGCCCGGCCACCGCCAATCAAATCGCGGCCAATCAGGTGTCTCCCGTTCCGTCTGCGCCGCTGCTGCAGCGTGCACCCATCAAGATTCCAGCACCGGATCCGGCACTGAAGGCGGCATTCGAGGCCACCAATCGTGGCGGTCTGAGCGACCTGGCATTGGCCGGGTTCAGCGCGCAGCCGCTGGCCGGCTGGCTGGAATACGCCGCGCTGCGCAAGCAACTGGACACCCTGCCGCTGGTACGCGGCAACGCGTTTGTCGCCAGTCACAAGGGCGAAGTGGTCGGCGAAACCTTCCGCAACGAGTGGCTGGCCGCCGTGGCCCGCCGCAACGAATGGCCCACCTTCCTCAACCTGTGGGACGCCGGCATCGACGATGTCGGCCTGCGCTGCCAGCGACTGAACGCATTGGCCGCCAGCAACCGCATCGACAAGCCATGGGCGGCCGATGCGCAGGCGCTGTGGCGGAGCAGCGGCAAGCCGCTGCCGGCCAGCTGCGATGCCGTGTTTGCGCTGTTGGCCGCACGCGGCGAGCTGGGCGACAGCCTGCGCTGGGAACGCTTCGACCTTGCGATCAACGACGCGCAGCCGGCCTTGATGCGCAGCATCGCACGCGGCATGCCGGCAACAGACGCCGCGCAGGCCAACGCCTTTGCGGCGTATTTCGATCAACCCGGGGCTGATCTGAGCACATGGCCGAAGACCGCACGCAGCCGGCTGGTGGCCTCGGTGGCGCTGGCGCGGCTGGCGAAATCCGCACCCGATCGCGCTGAAGTCTTGCTGCCCGGCGTCGCCAAGACACTGGCCTTCACCGACGCCGACAGTGGCCGCGTGCTGGCCGCCATCGCGCTGTGGACGGTGGCCTCATACCTGCCGGACTCGGCGCGCCGCTTGGCCGCCGTACCCGAAGCCGCATTCGATGACACCCTGCGCGAATGGCGGGCGCGTGAGGCCCTGACCCGCAGCGACTGGGCGGCGGCCCTGGCCGCGATCCGCAAGATGCCCGATGCCCAGCGCAATGATTCGCGCTGGCAGTATCTGGCCGCCCGCACCAGCGAGCTGGCAGGCGATACCAGCGGCGCAAAACTGCTGTACACGCAGGCCGCACGCAAGAGTGACTTCCATGGCTTCCTGGCCGCCGACCGCCTGAACCTGCCCTATGCCCTGTGCCCCTGGCAATTGGAGGCCACGCCGGCAGCCAAACTGGTGGTGGCACGCGACCCGGCCATCGTCCGTGCGCTGCAACTGTTCCAGCTGGATCGCAAAGGCTGGGCGGTGCGCGAATGGAATGCGGCACTGGCACGCTTCACCGATGCGCAGCGCCAACTGGCGGTGGAAGTGGCGCAGGACAACGGCTGGTTCGATCGCGGCGTGTTCGCGCTGGTGAATGTGGGCGGCAAACGCTACCCCGACGAACAACGCCTTTACATGCTGCGCTTCCCGCTGCATCACGACGCCACGATCCGTCGTGAAGCCGCCCGCAACCAATTGGACCCGGCCTGGGTGGCGGCCGAAATCCGTGCCGAATCGGTATTCGACCCCAATGCCCGTTCCGCCGCCGATGCCCGCGGCCTGATGCAGGTACTGCCCGGCACGGGGGCCAGCGTCGCGGCCAAACTCGGCCTGCCCTGGGGCGGTGGCAACAGCCTGTACGACGCCGACACCAATATCGCGCTGGGCACCGCCTACCTGCGGCAATTGCTGGATCGTTACGGCGGCAAACCCTATCAGGTCATCGCCGGCTACAACGCCGGTCCGGCACCGCTGAAACGCTGGCTCGAGCAACGCCCGAACCTCGATGCAGATCTGTGGATCGAGACCATCAATTACAAGGAAACCCGCGACTACGTGGCCCGCGTGCTCAGCTTCAGCACCGTCTACGACTGGCGCTTGAACGGCGACGCGCTGCGCCTGTCCGACCGCCTGCAAGGCCGCACCAACGGCCCGCGCAAGGGGTTTGCGTGCCCGGCGGCCGAGCCGGTGAAGCCAGCCGCCGCGACGACACCCACCACCCCACCGGTCGCGCCACCGCTGCGCAAAGGTCGATGATGTCGGCAGCGCCCAAACTGCCCGGCCACGCCCGCACCTACCTCGTCGGTGGCGCGGTGCGTGACGCACTGCTGGGCCTGCCGCCGGGCGATCGCGATTTCGTGGTGGTCGGGGTCAGCGTGCAGCAGATGCTGGATGCCGGCTATCGCCAAGTCGGCCGCGACTTTCCGGTGTTCCTGCATCCGGATACGGGTGAGGAGTACGCCCTGGCGCGCACCGAGCGCAAGTCCGGACGTGGCTACACCGGCTTCACGGTGCATGCCGACCCGTCGGTGACGCTGGAGGAAGACCTGGCACGCCGCGACTTCACCATCAACGCGATTGCCCGCGACGAGGACGGCACGCTGGTCGATCCGTTCGGCGGCGCACGCGACATCAAGGCGCGCGTGCTGCGCCACGTCGGCGACGCCTTCGTCGAAGATCCCCTGCGGGTGCTGCGGGCGGCGCGCTTCATGGCGCGCTTCGCGCCGCTTGGCTTCAGCATCGCACCGGAAACACTGGCCCTGATGCAGCACATCGCTGCCAGTGGCGAGCTGGCCGCACTGGTGCCGGAACGGGTCTGGCAGGAATTGGCGAAGGCGCTGCGCAGTGCCGCGCCCGCCGCGTTCTTGCGCAGCCTGCACGCCGCCGATGCCTTGCGCGTGGTACTGCCGGAAGTCGATGCACTGTACGGCGTGCCGCAACGCGCCGACTACCACCCGGAAGTGGATACCGGGCTGCACATCGAGCTGGTTTGCGACATGGCCGCAACACTCGCACCGGGCGATGACCTGATCGGCTACGCGGCCCTGTGCCATGACCTTGGCAAGGCACTGACACCCGCCGAAGAATGGCCACGCCATCTGATGCACGAACAACGCGGGGTGGCCGCCGTCATCGCCATGAGCACGCGCTTGAAAGTGCCGAACGAGCACCGCGAACTGGCGGTGCTGTGCAGCCGCGAACACCTCAACGTGCACCGCATCGAAGAATTGAAAGCCAGCACCGTGCACGACCTCATCGCCCGCTGCGACGGCTTCCGCAAACCGGCACGCATCGACCAGCTGGCCACCGTCTGCGAAGCCGACGCGCGCGGCCGTGCCGGCCACAGTGATACCGCCTACCTGCAGGCAGCGCACCTACGCCACCTGCACGCCGCCGCATTGGCGGTGCGCAGCGACATCATCACCGCACAGGGCATCACCGGCCCGGCGTTTGGCGAGGCGCTGCGCCGGGCGCGAATCAAGGCGATTGCGGCGCTCAAATCGTGACCCGCCAGCCCTGCTTTTCCATCCCCCACATCAGCCCCCACCACAGCGCCACGAAGGCCACCGCCACCATCAGCGAGGCCGGTTTGCCATCGCCCAGCCACGTTGTGGCCTGTGCATAGGCAGCAGCGAATACGCCGAATTTTTCGAACACGCAGGCCAGCAGCCACGAGCCGGCGTAGGCGGTGATGGCATTGATGCCCATGCTGCGGCCCACCGGCGGCACGCCGCGCAGGTCGAACAGGCCGTGGCACAGCGCCAGCAGCAAGGTCGACCAGCCGGCCGCATACACGACATAGGAGGACGTCCACAGGTTCTTGTTCCACGGCATCAGCCACGCCCAGGCCCAGCCCAGCGCCAACAACACCACGCCCGCACGCAGCAGAAAAGCAAACCCGCGTTCGCGCAGCCAGCTGCCGGCGCGCACCCCCAGCAAGGTGGTGGCGATGGCGGGCAAGGTGCTGAGCAGGCCTTCCGGGTCATGGCCTTTGCCGGTGGCGGCATCGAATTGGTAGTTGTGCACGCCCGCCAGCCAGGTATCCACGCGGCTGGCCAGATTGTCCCAGGGCACATACCCGCCATTGCCGGCCAGCAGGGCCCAATAGCCCAGCAGGATGCCGCCGATGGCCAGCCATTGCCCGCGTGGCTTCAGGTGCAGCGCCAGCGTGGCCGCCACCCCGTAACACAGGCCGATGCGTTGCAGGACGCCCCAGATGCGGAAGTGTTCCTTGCCATAGCCCCACATCGCCACCGCGTACAGCAACAGCCCCACCACGATCAGGCGCAGCGCACGCACCCAGATCTTGCCCAGCGGCATGCCCGGCTTCAGGCCCAACGCAATGGACACCCCCACCACGTACAGGAAGGTGGGGAAAATCAGATCGGTGGGGGTGAAGCCGTTCCATTCGGAATGCTCCAGCGGCGCGTAC
>JAGWUF010000038.1 GCA_028868545.1 Lysobacteraceae bacterium
GATGCGGCCGATGCCGGCTGGTATTTCGACGCATCGGAACGCCACGGCAGCGTGCATGTGCGCACCAAGGCGGTGGATATTCGCAATGCAATAACACTGCGTCTGGACATCCCGGTGGCTGCGGATGCCGCCGATGATGTCTTCCAGCCTGCGCCGGAACTGGGCCGCGCGTTGCCGGCCGACAGCCTGCTGGTGGTGAACCGCCCGGCGGAAGAACCCGGCCATCCGTTGGAAAATGCCTTCGACGATGACGCCACCACCTGGTTCCGCAGCGTGCGCAACCAGTCGGTGCGTACCGGTGTGATCGAATGGACGGTGGGTTTCGGTGAACGCAAGTTGATCGACGGCATCGAGATCGCCCCGCGCAACGACAAGAACTGGATGCACGGCCAGATCCGCGATTACGAAATCTACATGGCCGACAGCAATGGCGAATGGGGCACGCCGATTGCCACCGGCCGCCTGAAGCTGAGCCAGGACAAGCAGACCATCAACTTCGCGCCCCATGCCGGCCGCCTGCTGCGCTTCCGCGTGCTCAGCGTGCAGAACCCCGAGGGCGACGGTGCCAGTGCGCAAGACCCGATGGTGACGGCGGCGCAAGGCGGCGCGGCGCGCGCGGTGGATGCGCAGCAGCCGCGCGATGTCGGGCCGATCACCTTGTCCACCTTCCACATCCTCGAACACGCCGCCAGCGAGCGTCCGCCGCAGCAGCGCTATCTGTCGGAACTGCCGTTGCCGGCTGCGCTGGCGGCCCGCGTGGCACGTGACCACGCCTTCGGCGGCAAGGCCGAAATGCGCATGAATAGCTTGCAGTTCCGGCGCGGCCTGGGCGTGGGGCCGGCCAGCACGATCGACGTGAAGCTGGACGGCAGCTGGCACACCCTGCGCGCGGATTTGGGCATCGACGACACCTGCCGCGCCGCCGGCGGCATGCAATTCCAGGTCTGGGGCGATGGCCGTCTGCTGTACGACAGCGGATTGGTGAAGGCCCCCGGCGTGGTGAAGCCCGAACTGGATATTCGTGGTCTGCGCGGGCTGCGCCTGCGCACCCTGGGCGCACAGTCACCGCAGGTCTGCGGCAACTGGGCCAACGCGGTCCTGCTGGGACAGGAGGGTGGCCGCGCCACGATCGAACAACCCTGATGCATTTCCACCGATAGAGCGCCACTGAGTTCCACCGCTGCACCCGCAGTACCCGTATCCCATCCTTCCAATCATGCAGCGGCACGCGCCGCTGCACAGGACACGCTCATGCCTGCATTCCGCAACTCACGCCGTTTTGCCACCTCCACCTTGGCCATCGCCCTGTTGGCGGCCCTGGCTTCCACCTCCGTTGCCGCGCAGGATGCGAAGGCGAAGAAAGACAAGAAGGACGATGCGGTGACCGAATTGGAACGGGTGCAGGTCACCGGTTCCAACATCAAGCGCGCCGATGTCGAAACCGCATCGCCGCTGCAGATCGTGACCGCCAAGGACATCGAAAGCATGGGTGCGCGCACCTTGCTGCAAGTGCTGGACAACCTGCCGGCCGCGCGCCCGGCGCAGGTGGATTCCAAATCGCTGTACACCGGCTCCGACGGTGCCTCGCAGGCCAACCTGCGTGGCCTCGGCGCGCAGGGCACCTTGGTGTTGTTGAACGGTCGCCGCCTGTCGTACTACGGCGCGCCGGCCGGCTTCCAGACCCAGTTCGTCAACATCGACGCGATTCCTGCTGCCGCCATCGATCGCATGGAAGTGCTGACCGACGGCGCGTCCGCCGTGTACGGCACCGACGCGGTGGCCGGGGTGATCAACGTCATCACCAAGCCTTCGTACAAGGGGCTGGAAGTCAGCGCCAGCGCCGACATGGCCTCGCGCATCAAGAGCTACGGCGAGCGCCAGGCCAGCATCACCGGCGGTTTCGGCGACCTTGGCGAAGACCGCTACAACGTCTATGCCAGCGTCAACCTGTACAAGCGTGACGCCATCCCGCTGAGCGACTGGTACGACAAAAAGCCGGCGCAGTTCTACGCCAACAACCCGAACTACATCAAGAATTTCCGCTTCGACACCGGCAGCGCGCCGGGTGTGTTCAACCCCGGCAGCTATTTCGCCTTCGACCCGGTCACCGGCAAGAAAGTGCAGCAGGCCGCGCCGGGCTGCAACAACATCATCACCGAAGCCGCCGGCACCCGCTGCGTGTGGCAGACTTGGATGAACAACGAGATCGACGGCGGCGCCGAATCCAAGCGTGCCACCGCCTACATCAACGCGCATTTCCTGATCGGCGAGAGCAGCGAAGCGTTTGCCGAAGCCACCTACACCACCATCGACCTGCGCGCCAACGGCGGCACCCCGCGCGCATTCAACACCACCACCGGCAACCCCAGCAGCTGGTTCGCGCGCAATACCGGCTATGTGGCCAACCAGTTCTTCTACCCCTACCTGGGCCCCAACAACGTCTACAACAAGGCCAGTCCGTCGTTGAAGGCATTGATGGGCGGCGTGGTGGGCCTGCAATACCTGCTGCAGGATGCAGGCGACCATTACTTCGGCCAGCGCAATACCGACAAGAGCTACCGCGTGCTGGCCGGCATGCGTGGTTATGTCGGTGACTGGAGCTGGGAAACCGCGTTCGCCAGCGCCGGTTCGCATTCCACCACCTACCAGACGGTGAACGTCAATCTGGACGGCTTCCAGAAAGCGTTCGGCCCGTTCACCATCGATCCGGGCACCGGCCGCGTGATCATTTCCGACAACCCGGCGTACAAGTTCGGCGAGATCAGCGAGGCCAATGCGGCGCTGCTGCGGGCGGCGTATCCCACCTTCGACATCCAGTCGTGGACGCGCCTGCACACCCTGGACGGCAAGATCGAAGGCCCGCTGTACAACCTGCCGGCCGGCGAAGTGCGCGCCGCATTCGGCTTCAATCTGAGCCGCGAATCGTTCTTCACGCCCGGCAATACCGATGCCGCCAACGGCAAGATCACCCAGCAGGGCGGCTCGTGGTTCGACGGCAAGCGCACCACCTACGCGCTGTTTGCCGAAGCGGTGGCACCGCTGACCGAGAAGCTGGAACTGGACGCCGCGTTGCGTCTGGACAAGTACCCGAACTTCAGCGCCAATCTCGCGCCGAAGATCGGCCTGAAGTACAAGGCCAGCCAGCAGTGGATGCTGCGCGGCACGTATTCGGAAGGCTTCCGCGCGCCCAGCCTGGCCGAGGCCGGCACCGGCGGCATCTTCGCGCAGATCGGCGGCTATCGCGATGAAACCCGTTGCAGCCAGACCAACGCGATCGCCAATCTGCTGCGGCAGTCGCATCGCGCCGGCGACGTGGATCTGGGCAATTCGCTGCTGAATTCCGATTGCGGCCGCACCGTGGCGCGCATGACCCAGCCCAACCCGAACCTGCAACCGGAGAAGGCGAAGATCGCCACCCTGGGCTTCGTGTTCGAGCCGGCCAAGTGGTTGTCGGTGTCGGCGGACTGGTGGTTCGTCTATCGCCGCAACGAAATCGCCGCACCGGATTATTCCAAGCCCGAGGAAATCATCGCGCAGACGCGCTTCCCCATCACCGATGCCGACCGCGCCAACCTGGCCGCGCTGGCGGCGATGTGCGCCGACCCGGCCAGCGGCGTGAGCTGCCCGGCGGTGCTGCCCACCTACACCGTGGGCAACGTGTCCAGCGTGATCGGCCAGTACAAGAACAAGGGCCGCACCCTGGTGGACGGCTTCGATATCGATGCCCGCAGCCGCTTCGAGCTGGGCGAATGGGGCCGCATGAACATCGGCGTGGCCGCCACCATCGCCCGCCGCAGCATGTACAACTTCGATGATGGTGAAGGCTGGGCGTACGGCAATTTCATCGGTTATTACGGCAACCCGCGCGTGCGTGCCACGTTCAACACCGACTGGAACTACAAGCAGTTCGACACCAGCTTCTACGTCAACTTCGTCGGCAAGACCAAGTGGGCCTACGACCAGATCGACGCGCAGGACAACAACGCGCAGACCTGCACCGGCAGCTATGTGGCGGTGGCCCCGGGCCAGTGCGATGGCGCGCCGTCGTGGTGGACCGCGAACCTGGGCGTGACCTGGCATGCCAACGAGAAGCTCACCGTGGGCGTCACCGCCAAGAACCTGTTCAACCGCCTGCCGTTCTTCGATCCGAACGACTGGATGACGTTCTCCAGCTACACCAACAACTATGGTCGCAGCTTCAGCGTACAGGCCACCTACAAGTTCTGAAGCCGCAAGTTCTGATCTTTCCGGAACACGCCGACACCCCGATCAACCCCCGGGGTGGCGGCGTGTCTTTTTTCCGGCGCTATCCTGCCGCTGCCGGTTGCGCATTGCATGACGAGAGCCCGATGCCATGAAACGACGTGAATTCCTGTTGTCCACCACTGCTGCCGGCCTTGCCACCGCCGCCAGCGTGCTGACCCCCGCATTCGCCAAGCCGCGCAACAAACTGCGGGTGGCGATGATCGGCACCGGTTTGCGCGGGCAGTCGCAGCTGGGGCCGCTGCTCAGTCGCGATGATGTCGAACTGGTCGCCATTTGCGACACCCAGCAAGTGATGCTGGACATGGCGCAGGCCATCATCGAGAAAGCCGGGCGCAGGAAGCCGAAGGAATACGGCGGCAACGGCGATGTCAACGCGTGGAAGAAACTGCTGGCACGCACCGACCTGGACGCGGTGTTCATCGTCACCCCGTGGGAATGGCATGCCCCGCAAGCCATCGCCGCGATGGAGGCCAAGATCGCGGTGGCCTGCGAAGTGGTGGCCGGCATCACCCTGCAGGATCACTGGGACGTGCTGCGCACCCAGCAGCGCACCGGCACGCCGTACATGCTGCTGGAGAATGTCTGCTACCGGCGCGACGTGATGGCGGTGCTGCAAATGGTGCGCGCCGGTCTGTTCGGCGAGCTCGTCCACATGCAGGGCGGCTACCAGCACGACCTGCGCGGGGTGAAATTCAATTCCGGCAATCCCGCCGAGCCCTACGGCAGTGGCGTCGAGTTCGGTGCCAAAGGCTTCTCCGAAGCGCAGTGGCGCACCCAACATTCGGTGGGCCGCAATGGCGAGTTGTATCCCAGCCACGGCATCGGCCCCTGCGCGATGTACGCCAACATCCATCGCGGCAACCGCTTCACCCACATCAACAGTTTCGCCAGCAAGGCGCGCGGCCTGCACGACTACATCCTCAAGCACCCCAAGGGCGGGCCGGATCATCCGAACGCGAAGGTGCAGTTCAAGCTGGGCGACATGGTGACCACCACCTTGCGCTGCGAGAACGGCGAAACCATCCTGCTGCAGCACGACACATCCTTGCCGCGCCCGTACTCGCTGGGCTTCCGCGTGCAGGGCACCGACGGGCTGTGGATGGACGTCAACAAGAGCATCCATGTGGAAGGCCGCAGCGCACCGCACAAGTGGGAGGAGGCGCAGAAGTACTTCGACGAATACGACCACCCGTTGTGGAAGAGATACGCGGCCAAGGCCGCCGGTGCCGGCCACGGCGGCATGGACTGGTTCGTGGTGCATGCCTTCATCGAAGCACTGAAAGCCGGCGAGCCGATGCCGATCGACATCTACGACGCGGTGGCCTGGAGCGCGATCACCCCGTTGTCGGAGCAGTCGATTGCCGAGGACTACAAGACGCTGGCCTTCCCGGATTTCACCGAAGGCAAGTGGAAAGACCGCAAGCCGATTTTCGCGTTCTACGATCGTTATTGAGCGGTGTGCCCGGCGCAAGGCCGGGAATGCCCCCGCCGGGATTGCATCACGTTGGTGCTGCGACGCTTTCGGCGCGCAGCTCCAGTTCATCCAGCCGGTCCAGCAGGCGGAACAGCAGGCCGCGTTCGGCGGCGTCCATGTCGGCCAGCAACTGGCGTTCGAAACCCAGTGCCAGCGGCACGATCTGGTCGTACACCGCCAGCCCGGCTTCGGACAGTTTCAGCACCGAGCGGCGGCGATCGTCTTCGTCGAATTCGCGCAGCAGGCGGCCCGATTCCAGCAGCTTCGCCACCGCGCGGCTCACCGCTACCTTGTCCATTGCGGTGCGTTGCGCCACCTGGTTGGCCGACAGTTCCGGGTAGCGCCCCAGCACCGCCATCACCCGCCATTCGGTGACGCTCAGCGCGAAACGTTGCGAGTACTCGCGGGCAATCGCGTCCGAGGTGCGGTTGGACAGCACGCTGAGACGGTAGGGCAGGAAGTTCTGGAGTTCGAGCTGGGAATGGTTGGGCATGGCGGGATGAATCAGAGGGGCACTTGAGATGGTTGCAACTGCAACTATAGAATGAGGCTTCCCGGTGTCGATGGAGTTCCACCATGAGCGCGTCCCCCAATCTTGGCATGCAGCCGACCACCTTTGACAACCCGATGGGCATCGACGGCTTCGAATTCGTCGAATATTCCGCCCCGCAAGCGCAGTTGGGCCATCTGCACGACTACTTCAAGAAGCTGGGCTTCACGCAGGTGGCGCGCCACAAGACCCGCCCGATCCACACCTATCGGCAGGGCGATTGCACCTTCCTGATCAACGAAGACCCGGATTCGTTCGCCGCCCGTTTCGCCGCGCAGCACGGCCCATCCGCCTGCGGCTTCGCGATCCGCTTCAACAAGCTGGCCGAATGGGTGCGCGTGCAGGCGCTGAAGAACGGCGCCGAGGCGTTTTCGGCGCAGGACGAATTGAGCAAGGCGGTGGCCGCGCCGGTGATCCAGGGCATCGGTGGCTGCATGCTGTATCTGGTGGATCGCTACGACAGCGTCGGCACCATCCACGACCCCGATTACGAGTGGCTGCCGGGTGCGCAGATGATGCCCAAGGGCTTCGGCCTGACCTTCATCGACCATCTCACCCACAACCTCGTGCAGGGCAACATGGCGAAGTGGTCGGACTACTACGAACGCCTGTTCAACTTCCGCGAGATCCGTTACTTCGACATCAAGGGCGCCAAGACCGGACTGTTGTCGCGCGCGATGACCGCGCCGGACGGCATGGTGCGCATCCCCTTGAACGAATCCTCCGACCCGAAGTCGCAGATCAACGAATACCTTGACCAGTACAAGGGCGAGGGCATCCAGCACATCGCCTGCTTCACCGACGACATCTATGCCACGGTGGAGAAGATGCGCGCCGCCGGGATCGAGTTCCTGGACACGCCCGACACCTATTTCGACGTGGTCGATCAGCGCATCCCCAACCATGGCGAAGATCTGGCGCGCCTGCGCAGGAACAGCATCCTGATCGACGCCGACCCGGAGACCAAGCAGCGCAAGCTGCTGCAGATCTTCACCCAGAATGCGCTGGGGCCGATCTTCTTCGAGATCATCCAGCGCAAGGGCAATGAAGGGTTTGGCGAAGGCAATTTCCAGGCGCTGTTCGAGAGCATCGAGCGCGACCAGATGCGCCGCGGGGTGCTGTGAGATGGACGCCCGCGGCTACCAGACCGGGTTCGGCAACGAGTTCGCCAGCGAGGCGTTGCCCGGCGCGTTGCCGGTGGGGCGCAATTCGCCGCAGCGCGCGCCGCTGGGGCTGTATGCCGAACAGCTGACCGGCACCGCGTTCACCGCGCCGCGCCACAGCAACCGTCGCAGCTGGCTGTACCGCATTCGCCCGGCGGCGATGCACGGCAAGTTCCAGCCGTTCGTGCAGGCGCGCTTCCACAACGATTTCAGTGCTGGCCCGGTGACGCCGGAAAAATTGCGCTGGGATCCGATGCCGCTGCCGGAGGCCGGCACCGATTTCATCGAAGGCCTGTACACCATGGCCGGCAACGGTGGCCCGGAGGCCGGCACTGGCCTGGGCATCCACCTGTATGCCGCCAACCGCGACATGCAGGGGCGCTGGTTCTGCAATGCCGATGGTGAATTCCTGGTCGTGCCGCAGCAAGGCCGCCTGCATATCGAAACCGAGCTGGGCGTGCTGGACGTGATGCCGCAGGAAATCGCGGTGATCCCGCGCGGCATCCGCTACCGGGTGACGCTGCCCGACGGGCAGGCGCGCGGCTATGTCTGCGAGAACTTCGGCGCATTGTTCAAGCTGCCGGATCTTGGCCCCATTGGCAGCAATGGCTTGGCCAACCCGCGTGATTTCGAATATCCGCAGGCGGCGTTCGAGGACGTGGAAGGCGACTTCGAATTGCTGACCAAGTTCCAGGGCCACCTGTGGCGCGCCGACATCGATCATTCGCCGCTCGACGTGGTGGGCTGGCACGGCAATTACGCGCCGTACAAGTACGATCTGCGCCGCTTCAACGTGATCGGCTCGATCAGCTTCGATCACCCGGATCCGTCGATCTTCCTGGTGCTGCATTCGCCCAGCGACACCGCCGGCACCAGCAATGTCGATTTCGCGGTGTTCGCGCCGCGCGTGCTGGCGATGCAGGACACCTTCCGCCCGCCGTGGTTCCACCGCAACATCGCCAGCGAATTCATGGGGCTGGTGCAGGGCGTGTACGACGCCAAGGCCGAAGGCTTCGCACCCGGTGGTTGTTCGCTGCACAACTGCATGACCGGCCACGGTCCGGATGCGGCCACCTTCGAAAAGGCCAGCAATGCGGATACCGGCAAGCCGGACTACCTCGAAGACACCCTGGCCTTCATGTTCGAAACCCGCGGTGTGATCCGCCCGGTGGCGCAGGCGATGGCCGCACCGCATCTGCAACAGGACTACCCGGCGTGCTGGATGGGGCTGCGCAAGCTGTTCCATGCGCAGCACTGAGCACGCTTCGCCTCAGTTGCCGACCAGTTTGAGCAACGGCGGCGTTGCCGTGTCCGCGGCCACGCCCAGCGCCGCGAATGCCGCCAATCGCGGCAGGTGCTGTTCGGGCAGGGATTCCTCCAGTCGTGTCACCACGCGCTGGACATAGCGGTTCCCGGTCAGCCGCAGCAAGACCTGCACGCTCTCGATGATCGCATCCAGCAGTGCCTCCTCGCCGTTGCTGAACTGGATGCGGGCTTTCAGTTCGACCGCGTCGGGATGTTTCTGCAATTGCAGCATGTCGATCATGTACATCTTGGCTGCCACCAGCGAGCGACGATGGCCCGCGCGCGTGGCGGGTGCTGCGGGCAAGGGGGCGGCTGGCGAGGATGTGGCTGGGGCGGAAGCGGCTGGCGCAGGCTGGGATGCAGGTTCGGACGGTGGCAGTGTGGCGGGAGCCGGGCTGGCCCCCGGTACGGTGCGACGCAGTTCGGTGCGCGCCTGTACCGCCTCGGTGGTGGCGCGCAGCAGCCCGGTCAGCGCGTTGGTGAGGCCGCTGGCCGCGGCGGGTGCGGCGGTCGCGCCAGTTTCCTTGCCATTGCTGATATAGCCCTCGCGCAACAAGCGATCGATGCAGGGCAGGATGTCCGGGCCCAGCAGCGCCATCACGTCGTTCAATGTGCGTTTGCCATCGGTCAGAATGAGGATTCGCCGATCCTGCAAACCAAGCCCGGCCTCGGAGCCGGCTTGCAAAGCCAGAAACGCGCGTGGGGTCTTATTGAGCAGCATGGGGGAAGATCCATGGTGGGGAAGCGTAGTAGGCACGCGGGCCATGTCACCGGCATGACGAAACGATGGCAGTCGCGAGCCTGCACCTATACTTGCGCGCAATGAGCACATCGCATTCCGTCCTCGCGCGTGCGCAGCGCGCGTTCGCAGAATTCTTCCGGCTGGAGGCCGCCGCCGGGCTGGTGCTGATCGCGGCGGCGGTGCTGGCGTTGCTGGTTGCCAATTCGCCACTGGCGCAAGCCTATGCACTGTTCCGCGACACGCCGCTGGGCAGCGGTCGCTGGGGCAAGTCGCTGCATTGGTGGGTCAACGATGGCCTGATGGCGGTGTTCTTCCTGCTGGTGGCACTGGAGATCAAGCGCGAGGTGGTGTCCGGGCAGTTGGCCAGCCGCGCGCAACTGCTGCTGCCGGTGGTGTGTGCGCTGGCGGGCGTGGCGGTGCCGGCGTTGCTGTTCGTGGCGCTGAATCATGGCGATGCGCTGGCGATGCGCGGTTGGGCGGTGCCCACCGCCACCGACATCGCCTTTGCACTGGGCGTGCTGGCGCTGCTGGGCTCGCGGGTACCGTTGGGGATGAAATTGCTGCTCTCGACCATCGCGGTGGCCGACGACCTGATCGCGATCCTCATCATCGCCTTCTTCTACACGCAGGGCCTGCATGCCGGGGCACTGGGCGGCGCGGCGCTGGTGCTGCTGGCGATGTTCGTGCTGAACCGCTGCAAGGTGACCCGGTTGCTGCCCTATCTGCTGCTGGGCGGGGTGCTGTGGGCGTTGGTGCTGGCGTCCGGCGTGCACGCCACCTTGGCCGGCGTGGCCACCGGGTTGATGATTCCGCATTACGACCGCCGCAATGCGATCGACGACGCGATCGAACATTCGCCGCTGGAAACCCTGGAGCACGCGCTGCACCCGTGGGTGGCGTTCGCCATCCTGCCGCTGTTCGCGTTCGTCAATGCCGGGCTGGTGCTGGAGGGCGTGCGGCTGCACGATCTGCTTGCGCCGCTGCCACTGGGGATCGCGCTGGGCCTGTTGCTGGGCAAGCCGGTGGGCATTGTCGGGGCGGCACTGGCGCTGCGTGCGCTGGGCTGGGCGCGCTTCCCGCAGGGCATGGACATGCGCGCGATGCTGGGCTTGGGCCTGCTGTGCGGCATCGGCTTCACCATGAGCCTGTTCATCGACGCATTGGCCTTTGCAGGCCTGCCCCGACACTACGCGGACGGGGTGCTGGGGGTGCTGGTTGCATCGGTGCTGGCGGCAACCCTGGGCGTGCTTTGGCTGAAGCGCACGCTGCCGCAGGCGGTGGTTGCAGACGCCGGGGGCTGAGCGAATCAGGCCAGAAGCGGGCGAACCACCAGCAGGTCGGTGCCGACGGTTTCCAGCAGGCGCTCGGCGACGCTGCCCACCAGCTTGTCCAGCAGCTTCGAACGGCCGTGGCTGGCGATCACGGTGAGGTCGGTTCCCGCCTCCCGTGCGTGTTCACGCAGTAGGCGCACCGGGCCACCTGCACGCACGTCCAGCTGCCAGTGCGCTGCGCCGGCACCCAGCGCCTGGGAGAGGTGGGTGCGGGCATTGCCTTCCGTCTGTGCCTGCAGTGCCGCCAACGCCTCGACACGGGCATGGTCATCCAGCGAGAGCGTGGGCAAGGGGATGGTGTAGGCGTGCAACAGCGTGCGCTGCGCGACGTCGGAAAACCAGGCGTCTGCCAGTTGCAGTGCGGCTTCCGACGCCGGCGAAAAATCGCTGGCCATGGTCAGTTGGCGGTAGTCCGCATGCACGCGGTCGTTCACCGCCAGCACCGGCACGCCGGCATTGCGCGCCAGCCAGCGCAAGGTCGAGCCCGGCTCCATGCGCATGGCCACGTCGCTGCGGGAGCTGCCGGTGACGATCAGGCCGCAGCCGTACTGGCGGGCGGTGTCGACCGCCAACGGGCCAGGCTTGCCTTGCAGCACGCAGACCAGCACCGGCACGCCGGCATCGGCAAGGGCTTGCCGTGCACGGCGTTCGAAGTAGGCGGCGGGCGTTTCCGCGGCGGGCGCATCCACCGGCGCCTCGTCGTCCTGGTAGGCATTGGCGCGGCTGAAGGTGGTCTCCTCGGTCAGCGCGACCAGCACCACCAGGCTGGCCTGCCACTGCCGCGCCAGCTGCACGGCGCGCGCCTGGGCGCGATCCGAGCGCGCGGAAAGGTCGGTGGCAAGCAGGATGGCGGTGGGCTTCGGGAACGTGGTCATGGTGGCAGCCGCGACAGGAACTGCCTGCAGTCTAGCGCCTGCCGGCACCGCTATCCTGTTGCCATGACGTCCTCCCCTCCCATCGCGCTGGTGTTTGGTGCCAGCGGCCAGATCGGCATGCCGCTGCTGCAACGATTGCGTGTGGCCGGCTGGCAGGTGCTGGCGCTGTCGCGGCAACGGCAAGCGCAAACGGAGGACGTGCGCTGGCTGCGCGGCAGCTTCGACCAGATGCCGGCGCTGCCGGCGCAGGTGGCGGCGGTGTTCGGTTGCGGGCCGCTGGATCATTTCGCGCAGTGGTATGCCGACGCCCGCTTGTGCAGCCCCCGGGTCATCGCATTCGGCTCCACCAGTGTGCACGTCAAGCAGGCCTCCGTCGATGCCGCGGAACGAGACGTGGCGCAGCGCCTGCGCCAGGCCGAGCTGCAGCTGTTTGCCAGCGCCGCTGCACGCGGCGAAGCGGTCACCGTGCTGCGGCCCACGCTGGTCTACGGTGCGGCACGGGATGCCACGTTGACCCGCATCGCCAGCCTGGCGCGGCGGCATGGTCGTTTCGTGTTGCCCGCCACTGCCGTCGGCCGACGCCAACCGGTGCATGTGGACGATCTGGCCGCGGCCGCGCTGGCAGCCGCGGCCGCGCGCGCTTCGCACGGCCACGGCTACGACCTGCCCGGCGGTGAAACCCTGGCCTACTGCGAAATGGTGCAGCGGGTGCTGGGCTGTCTGTCGCCACCGCCGCGCCTGCACCGGCTGCCGCTGCCAGTGTTCCGTGCGCTGCGGGTGCTGGCGCGCATGCGCGGCATCGCCGGTGACCTGAGTGATGCCGCCATCGCCCGCATGGGCGAGGACCTGGTCTTCGATGCAGAGCCTGCCCGTCGCGATTTCGGTTACAGCCCGCGCCCGTTCGTGCCGCAAGCCGCGATGTTCACTGCACGCTGACGTCGGCGGCTTCCTCTCCGCGTACGGAAGCAGGGTCAATCCAGCGTGATACCCGCCAACTTCACCAGCGCTTCGGCGTACTTGGCGCGGGTTTTTTCGATGACCTCGGCCGGCAGCTTCGGGCCGGGCGTGGTCTTGTTCCAATCCAGCGTTTCCAGGTAGTCGCGCACGAACTGCTTATCGTAGCTGGGCGGGCTGGTGCCAATGGCATAGTCGCTGGCCGGCCAGTAGCGGGAAGAATCCGGCGTCAGCATCTCGTCCATCACGTACAGCTTGCCGTCTTCGTCGGTGCCGAATTCGAATTTGGTATCGGCCAGGATGATCCCGCGCTGGGCGGCGTAGTCGCGCGCGAAGCTGTAGATCGCCAGCGTGGCGTCGCGCACCGCTTCGGCCTGTTCGCGGCCGACCAGGTTGACCGCGGTGGCGAAATCGATGTTCTCGTCATGGTCGCCCACTGCCGCCTTGGTGGACGGGGTGAAAATGGCCTCTGGCAGCTGCTGCGCTTGTTGCAGCCCGGCGGGCAGGGCAATGCCGCTGATCGCGCCGCTGCGCTGGTAGTCCTTCCAGCCGCTGCCGATGATGTAGCCGCGCGCGATGCATTCCACCGGCACGGGTTTCAGCTTCTTCGTGACCACCGCGCGCCTGGCGTACAGCGCCGCATCCACGCCGGCCGGCAGCACGCTGGCGACGTCGATCCCGGTCAGGTGGTTGGCGATGATGTGGGCGGTCTTGTCGAACCAGAAGTTGCTGATCTGGCACAGCATCTCGCCCTTGCCGGGGATCGGGTCGGGCAGCACCACGTCGAATGCGCTGAGGCGGTCGGTGGCGACCATCAAGAGGTGGCCGTCACCGAGGTCGAACACGTCGCGCACCTTGCCGCGGTGGATCAGGTGCAGGCCGGGCAGGTCAGATTGCAGCAGGGTGGTGGCCATGCGGGCAGGAGAGGGCAATGGGGCTGCACAGTTTAACCCCTCCACCGCCGCATCCCCCCGCATCCGCCCTGTAGACTGGCGCGATGAAGCAACGTTGGTATGGCAAATTTTTCGGCTTGATCGCCGGTTACCTGCTGCTGCGGCACCCGGCGGGCGGCCTGCTGGGCCTGTTGATCGGCCACGCCTTCGACGCCGACTGGTTCAGGTCGGACAAGGACAATCCGTTCCGCATGTTCGGTCTGACGGAGGACGCCAGCATGGCCGAAATCGACCAGGCCTACCGCCGCCTGATCAGCCAATACCACCCCGATCGCCTGGCCGGTGCCGCGCCCGAATTGCAGCGCCAGGCCGAGGCCAAGGCGCGCGAGATCAACGCCGCCTACGACCGCATCCAGACCCTGAGAAAGAAATGAGCACGTCAGCCACCCTGCTGCAAGACACGGTGATCGCCCCGTCCATCCTGTCCGCCAACTTCGCCAGGCTGGGCGAGGAAGTGGACAACGTGCTGGCCGCCGGCGCCGACTGGGTGCATTTCGACGTGATGGACAACCATTACGTGCCCAACCTCAGCATCGGCCCGCTGGTCTGCGAGGCGCTGCGCAAGCACGGCGTCACCGCGCCGATCGACGTGCACCTGATGGTGGAGCCGGTGGACGGCCTGATCCCGATGTTCGCCGATGCCGGCGCCAGCCATATCAGCTTTCATCCGGAAGCCAGCAAGCACGTCCATCGCAGCGTGCAGTTGATCAAGTCGAAAGGTTGCAAGGCTGGCCTGGTGTTCAACCCGGCCAGCTCGCTGGACGTGCTCGACACCATGCTGGACGAGATCGACTACGTGCTGCTGATGTCGGTGAACCCCGGTTTCGGCGGGCAGTCGTTCATTCCGTCCGCGCTCAAGCAGTTGCGCAAGGTGCGCGCGATGATCGACGCCAGCGGGCGTCCGATCCGGCTGGAAATCGACGGCGGGGTGAAGCCGGACAACATCGGTGAAATCGCGAAAGCGGGCGCCGATACCTTCGTGGCCGGCAGCGCCATCTTCGGCAAGCCGGACTACGCGGCAGTAATCGCGGCGATGAAGCAGGCGGTGGTTGCCGCGCGTTGAGCCCGGCGCGGCACGGGCGAAGCCTGCTGTTTTGCCGCTGCCTTGGAGCCGGGTGGAACGGCCGCTGTCGCGTCTGCGCCAGCGGCGGAATGCTTGGGCGTCCTGCCCGTCTTTCGTCCCTGCGATGGCCTTCCATGCTCCGGGTGGACGGTGACAATGGCATGACCAAATGGCGTTTGCGTGCAGCGCGGGCGTGCGGTTAGGCTAGTGCCATGAACCGGGCGATTCCCTCGACTGTGCATGGCTGGCGATGGTGGCGTGGCAATGCCGCCGCTCTCGTCCGTTTGCCGCTTTCGAAGGATCCCGCCTGTGACCACGCACGCCCAGTTCAACCAGTACGCCGCTGAAGGTTTCAATCTTGTTCCCGTGGTGCGCGAGGTGTTGTCCGACCTCGACACCCCGCTGTCCGTCTACCTGAAACTGGCCGACGGGTCGCATACCTACCTGTTCGAATCGGTGGAAGGCGGCGAACGCTTCGGCCGCTATTCGATCATCGGCCTGCCGGCGCGCACGGTGTACGAATTCCGTGGCCACCAGCTTGCCGTGCGCGAACACGGCGAGATCGTCGAAACCCGCACCGTGGCCGACCCGCTGGCCGAAGTCGAGCGCCTGCGTGCCATGCACCAGGTGCCGCAGATCGACGGCCTGCCGGGCTTCACCGGCGGGCTGGTGGGCTGGTTCGGCTTCGAGTGCATCGAATACATCGAACCACGGCTGGCGGCCAATCCGAAGCCGGACGAACTGGGCACGCCCGACATCCTGCTGATGCTCAGCGACGAGCTGGCGGTGTTCGACAACCTCAAGGGCCGGCTGTACCTGATCGTGCACGCCGACCCGCGCCAGCCGCAGGCATGGGCGCGCGCCAACCGCCGGCTGGACGCATTGGCGCACCGGCTGCGCCACGGCGGCGCGCCGTATCCGGAAACCCTGCAGCCGGCGGCGCTGGACGAGGCCGATTTCGTCAGCGGCTTCACTCGCGAGGGCTTCATCGACGCGGTGGAAAAAGTACAGGACTACATCCGCGCCGGCGACGCGTTTCAAGTCGTGCTGAGCCAGCGCATGAGCGTGCCGTTCGCGGCGCGCCCGGTCGATGTCTATCGCGCCCTGCGCGCGCTGAATCCGTCGCCGTACATGTATTTCCTCGATGTCGGCGGCACCCAGGTGGTGGGTTCGTCGCCGGAGATCCTGGTGCGCCAGCAGCACGGCAAGGTGACGGTGCGCCCGATCGCCGGCACCCGCCCGCGCGGCAAGACGGTGGAAGAAGATCTGGCGCTGGAAGCCGAATTGCTGGCGGACCCGAAAGAGCGCGCCGAACACCTGATGCTGATCGACCTCGGCCGCAACGATGTCGGCCACGTCGCGCGGGCAGGCAGCGTCGAAGTCGGCGAGCAGTTCGTGATCGAACGCTACAGCCACGTCATGCACATCGTCAGCGAGGTCACCGGTCAATTGAAAGATGACCTGAGCTATGCCGACGTGCTGCGCGCCACCTTCCCGGCCGGCACCGTCTCCGGCGCGCCGAAGATCCGCGCGCTGGAAATCATCCGCGAACTGGAGCCGGTCAAGCGCAACGTCTATGCCGGCGCGATCGGCTACATCGGCTGGCACGGCGATGCCGATACCGCGATCGCCATTCGCACCGCGGTGATCCAGGACGGCCGCCTGCACGTGCAGGCGGGCGCCGGCATCGTGTTCGATTCCGACCCGCAAAAAGAGTGGGACGAAACCATGAACAAGGGCCGCGCGCTGTTCCGCGCGGTGGCGCAGGCGGCAAAGGGGTTGTGAGCCCCGCGAATTACCGAATCTTCATGCCAGGGCAAGCCTGGAGAGAGGCGGCGGGGGGCAGTCTGTTCCTGCGCCGGGAGCAATGCCCGGCGACCCCCCACTTCCGAGAGGATTGCGCAATGAACACACTCACCAAGTCCCTGTTTGCCGTCGCTCTGACCGCCCTGACCGGTGCGGCCATCGCCGCCACGCCGGCAGCCCCCGCGGCACCGGCCACACCTGCCAAGGCTGCCGCCAAGTCGGCGCCTGCCAAGGCCAAACATGCCGTGAAGAAGCCCGAAAAGAAGGTGGCCACCGTGGCAACCGCCACCAGCGCCACCCCGCCCGCCAAGAAGTGATCACGCCGCGGGCCGGCGGTCACCGCAACGTGATGCGTCGGCCCCCGAGCTCGGTTTCGTGCCCGTGATGCTTGATGGGCCATGCCCCGCAGACCTCGCGTTTGCGGGGCATTGTTTTTTCCGGAGCGCTTGCGCTGCAGACAGATGGAATGGCATCGGTTTCAGGCATTGTTTTCACGATGGATTTCTTACTGAAACTTCATGAATGGGCAAGCTCGCGGAGAGTTGCGCACGCGCAATCTGATCCTGCGCTGGGGATGCCCCCCAACGAGCCCAAACCAGAAGAGGACGCACCATGAACACCATTCGCAAGACGCTGCTTGCCGTTGCGCTGACCGCCCTGACCGGTGCCGCTGTTGCCGCCGTGCCTGCCCAGTCCACGCCGGCCCCCGCCCAGCCTGCCACCAGCGCCGCGCCGGCGACGGCGGCACCGGCTGCCAAGCAGCACCACAAGAAGCACCATCGCAAGCACCACAAGGCGGGCGCTTCGAAGGCTGCGGCTCCGGCGGAACCGGCCAAGAGCTGATCTGTCGCTGACGGTCACTCCCCCGTGACGGCGGTGCCAGGGTGGTCTGCTGGCATTGCCGGATGTCCGTCGGGACACACCGGCTACCCCGCAGGCGCAAGCCTGCGGGGTATGCTTTTGCAGAACGGGAGCAAACATGCGCATCTTGCTGGTCGAGGATGACACTCATACCGCCGCCTTCATCGCCAAGGGCCTGCGCGAAGACGGCCACGCCGTGGATGCTGCCGGTGATGGCAAGCAGGGCTTGTTTCTGGCCAGCACCGAAAGCTACGACGCCCTGGTGCTGGATCGCATGCTGCCCGGGCTGGATGGCCTGACCCTGCTGCGCACCCTGCGGGGTGCCGGCAACCAGGTGCCCATCCTGTTGTTGACGGCACTGGGGGATACCGACCATCGGGTCGAGGGCCTGCGCGCCGGCGCGGACGACTACCTGGTCAAGCCCTTCGCCTATGCCGAACTGAGCGCGCGCCTGGATGGCATCGTCAAGCGCAGCCGCGGCGGTGGCGAGCGCGAAGCCACCCGCCTGCAGGCAGCGGGGCTGGAGCTGGATCTGCTTTCGCGTGAGGCGCGTCGCGCAAATCGGCGCATCGAATTGCAGCCGCGCGAATTCCGCCTGCTGGAATACCTGATGCGGCATGCCGGCCAGGTGGTCACCCGCACCATGTTGCTGGAAGCGGTGTGGGACTACCACTTCGACCCGCAGACCAACGTCATCGACGTGCACATCAGCCGGCTGCGGCAGAAGATCGACCACGGGTTCGAAAAACCCATCCTGCACACCGTGCGTGGTGCCGGCTACCGGCTGGGTGAATGAAGCGCCTGCTTCCCTCCACCAGCGTGCGGCTGGCGCTGATCGTGATGGGGTTTTTCCTGGCGGCGTTCGTGCTGATCGGGGCCGGGGTCTATGTGGCGGTCAACACGCTGTTGATGCACGACACCCGCGAGCTGGTTCGCAGCGATGCCGTCACGCTGGTCGACATCTACCGCGAAGGCGGGCGTGCTGCGCTGCTGGGCGAATTGCAGGACCGGATCCACGATGCCGACAGCGACCCGGATGCGGTCTATGCCCTGGCGGACGGTCAGGGCGGCGATTTGCTGGGGCAGTTGCCGGACGCCCGCAAACCCGGCCCGCGCGGGCGCTGGGTGGAGTTTTCCGAGCTGGCGCCGGAGCCGGGGCAGACCCTGCGCGTGCTGGCCTACATGCAGACCCTGCGCAGCGGCGAAATCCTGCTGACCGGGCAGCGCCTGCAGGCACAGGACGAATTGCTGTCGGTGATGCAGCAGGCTGCCTTGATGACCCTGCTGATTGCCACTGCACTCGGGGCGCTGGTGGGCTGGTTGATTTCGCACTGGGTGGCGCGGCGCTTGCGCAGCCTGGAGGCCACCGTGGCGCGGGTGGGCAGTGGCGAGCTGGCATTGCGCGCACCGCTCGACCACAGCGGGGATGCCTTCGATCAGGTTGCGCAACGCTTCAATGCGATGCTCGACCGCATCGAGGAATTGCTGGATGGCGTGCGTCACGCCACCGACCACATTGCCCATGACCTGCGCACGCCGCTGACCCGTCTGCGCAACCGGCTGGAAGACCTGCACCAACACGAATCCGATGCCGCCGCGCGCCTGCGCCTGGAGCGTGCCCTGGCGGAAACCGACCAATTGCTGCAATCGTTCGGTGCACTGTTGCGGTTGGCACGCATCGAAGCACAGCCGCTGGATGACAGCGCCAGGCCGCAGCCACTGCGCGCACTGGTGGACGATGTGGTGGAACTGTACGCGCCCATCGCCGCCGAGCGCGGCATCCGGATCGATACCCGGCTGGAGGATGTCGCGGTGCGTGGCGACCGCGACCAGTTGTTCCAGCTGGTGGTCAACCTGCTCGACAACGCCCTGAAATACGCGCCCGCGCACAGCACGGTCACCATCACCCTGGCGCAGGCAGCGGAAGGCGTGTGCCTGCAACTGGCGGACCTGGGCCCCGGCATTCCCGAAAGCGAGCGCACCCGCGTGTTCGACCGCTTCCAGCGGCTGGAAGCCCACCGCGGCTCGCCCGGCGTGGGCCTGGGCCTGAGCCTGGTGCAGGCCATCGTCCGCCACCACGGCGGCCGCGTGGAACTGCACGACAACGCCCCCGGCCTGCGGGTACGGGTGATGTTGCCATTGCCGGGCTGATCCGGTCTGCGACCCGCATCCGTCGTGCGCAGCGCGCCAGGCTGCGTTGCCTCTCGGGAAATTGCAGCCGGCAGGTAGAATCCCGCAGACGCCATGCTTCGGGGGACAGGATGACCAACACCATGCTTGCTGCGCTGCGCCAGGCACTGCTGGCCGAACTGCCAGGCGATGGTGCCAGCATCGGCAACCTGCGGCTGCGCGAGCGGATCGCGGCGCGCCTGCGGGTCGACGTTGCCGAGGTGGACTACTTCGCCGTGCGCGACGCGCTGGTGCAGGAAGGCCTGTTGGCCACCGGCAAGGGCCGCGGCGGCTCCGTGCACCGCGTGCTGGCGCAGGCCGCGCCGCTGGTGCTGGAAGCGCAGCAAAAGCCCGCCGGCGCCGATGCCCCGGAGCCCAGGCAGGCGGCCATGACCCTGGCCCAGGCCCGGCGCGCCAAGGCCGCCGTCAAGCCGGCCCGGGCCGGTGGCGACACCGAAGTCATCGCCTATCGCCACGACCAAGGATGCGGTGCATGTTCTGGCCACCGCGCAAATGGAAGGATCCGTATCGAACTATCGCCTGCAGGAGATCCTTACGCTCCATCGGCGCGACATCACTTCTCTGTTGCAGACGCTCGTTCGGGAGGGATTTCTAGTCCCCGATGGCTTTGGCCGTGGTACCCGCTACGAGCTGGGGCGGGAGGACGAGACATCGAGCGGAGCTATCCCCCCGGATAGCGGCACTGCCCCCCCTGATAGCGACTTCGACCCCCCTGATAGCGACCTTGACCCCCCTGATAAGCAGGGTGGCTTGGAGACGAAAGCGCTGCTGGTCATCGCGGAACCCGTCCGCTCCACCAAGCGAGTTGCCCCGGAGGTCACCCGCACCACTATTTTGGCACTTTGCCAAGGCAGGTTCCTCAGCCTGCGTCAATTGGCTTCCTTGCTGGGCCGAGGGCCGGAGACGCTCCGGGATGGTTTTGTCGGCCCCATGGTCAAGGAAGGTGTGTTGGAGTTGCGATACCCGGACAAGGTGAGCCGGCGGGATCAGGCGTACCGCACCCGTGCTGGAGGCCGCTCGTGACCGCACCCAAATCCCTCATCATCAATTCCCCCTACCTGCCACCCTCCCGACACTGGCAGCAAGGCGCAGGCACCACGCTGCAGCTGGCCGAAGGCAGGCGCCCCGCGGCCTACGAAGTCTTTGACACCCGCAACAACACCAAACGGGTGGAGGCACTTGAGCTGGTCAACCGGATCCGCGAGCGTGTGCAGGCGTGGCGCGAGGCGGACTACCCCGGCGTGACCCAGGTCACCCGCGGCCTGCTGGCGCACTGGCAGGACCGCGACGCGCGCACGCTTCCTTTCTACTTCTGCCAGCTCGAAGCCATCGAGACCCTGATCTGGTGGGTGGAAGCGACGGCGGCGTTCAAGCAGGGCATCTTCCTCGACGGCGATGGCGGCCCGTGGGAGCGCATTTGCAGCAAGATGGCCACCGGCAGCGGCAAGACCACGGTGATGGCGATGATCATCACCTGGCAGGTGCTCAATGCACTGGCCTATCCCAAGCGCAACAAAGATTTTTCCAAGGCGGTCTTCATCGTCGCTCCCGGTTTGACCGTGCGCGAGCGCTTGCAGGTGCTGCTACCGGGCAACCCGGCCAATGTCTATGACGAGTTCGGCCTGTGCCCGTCCGAGGCGCTGCGGCAGAAGCTCAACCGGGCCGAGGTGCTGGTCGAGAACTGGCACATGCTGATGCCGCTGAAGCAGCCGGACCGTTCAGTAGTCAAGAAGGGTGCCGAAAGTGATGAAGCCTATACGCGACGGGTGCTGGGCAGGCTGGCAGCGTGCAAGGACATCATCGTCATCAATGACGAGGCCCACCATGCTTACCGCAAGCCGGCCGACATCAAGATCAGCAAGAAGGATGCCGAGGAGCGCGGCATCGATCTGGAAGAGGCGACCCGCTGGATCGAGGGGCTTGACCGGCTGCACAAGACACGCCGGATCATCCGCTGTTTCGACCTGTCGGCCACGCCGTTCGCGCCCACCGGCAAGACCAATACCGACGAGGGGCTGTTCCGCTGGATTGTGTCCGATTTCGGCCCGAATGACGCCATCGAAGGCGGCCTGGTCAAGACCCCGCGCGTGGTGGTGCGCGACAGCGCCCTGCCCAACCACCAACTGCGGTCGAAGCTCTACCACCTCTACCGCGAGCCGGAGGTGTCCGACGATCTCAACCGCAAGGGTGCCAAGCCGGAAGATGCGCTGCCCAAGCTCGTGCAGGACGCCTACACCTTGCTGGGCGCGGACTGGCGCGAGACTGCACGGCAATGGCAGGAAGCCGGGCATGGCTCGCCACCGGTGATGCTCACCGTCTGCAACCGTACCGAGACGGCCGCGCGCATCGAGCGCTATTTCACCAGCGGCGATGCCTACTGGATCGAGCTGCATGCGCCGGAGAAGACGCTGCGCGTGGATTCCCGCGTGCTGGAGAAAGCCGAGATCGGCGAGACGGCTGCGACTGACAAGGATTACGAAGCCCGCCTCAAGGCCATCGTCACCGCCGCCGGGCTGCCGCCCGACCGTGAGGCCGACCTGTTGGCCGGAAAGAAAGAAGACATCTTGCGGTCGATTGTCGACAACGTCGGCAAACGCGGCACGGCCGGACAGCGCCTGCAGAACGTCATTTCCGTGGCCATGCTGTCCGAAGGCTGGGATGCCAAGAACGTCACCCACATCATGGGGCTGCGCGCTTTCACCAGCCAGCTGCTGTGCGAGCAGGTGATCGGGCGCGGCCTGCGCCGGGTCAGCTACGAGACCGACGCGGACGGCCTGTTCGTTCCCGAATACGTGAACGTCTTCGGCGTGCCGCTGTCGATCTTCCAGGACGTGGAGGGCGGCGGCGAGCCGCCACCGCCGCCAAAGCCGAGCACCCAGATTGAATCATTGCCCGAGCGCAACAGCCTGGAAATCCGTTGGCCGAACGTGCTGCGCGTCGATCCAGTGGTGAAACCGGTGCTGGCGGCTCGCTGGGATGATGTCGAGCCGCTGGAACTCAAGCCGGAAGAGACGCCGATTTCCGCCGATATCGCGCCTGCGCTGGGGGGTGCGACCGACTGGAGCAAGATCCACGTCATCGATCTGGAGCAGCTGCCGGAAGCGTTCCGCTTGCAGCGACTGGTCTTTCTGTCCGCACGCAAGGCCTTCGACCAGTTGCAAGGCGCGTTCCACGGCGGGCGGGAGTACCTCGTCCATCAGTTGATCCGGCTGGTCGAGGAATTCATCGCGTCGGACAAGCTGGTGGTGCCAGGCCTGTTCCATCAGGAGCCGCTGCGCAAGCGAATCCTGATGACGCTCAACGTCGATCGGATCGTCGAACACCTCATGCGCCATGTGTACGAACACAATGTGGAACGGATGGCGCTGGTGTTCGATGAAGACATGCCGATCGGCACGACGCGGGCCATGCGGACTTGGTACACCACCAAGCCGACGGTGGCTACGGTCAAGTCGCAGGTGAGCCATGTCGTCGGGGACAGCACATGGGAAGGCCATGCTGCCAACCTGTTCGAGGCTTCACCGCACGTCGTCAGTTATGTCAAAAACGACCATCTTGGCTTTCAAATCCACTACATGTGGAAT
>JAGWUF010000039.1 GCA_028868545.1 Lysobacteraceae bacterium
CTGATCCGGTGCCGTGCTTGATGCGGCGGTCGTCTGCTCGCTCCCAGCAGCCAGGACCCGCAAACAGATATACGTTGGGGTTGACGCCGGATGCTTGCAGCATTTCGACCTCGCTGCAGTACGGCGCCCTGCGCAAGCCAGGGCGATCCAGTGCCTCGATCTCGACTGCAGGCGTCAGATTCCTTTCCGATGCGCCCATCGCTCAGCCCTCTGCGCGGCTGCGCGCAATGCGTTCACGGATCCAGCTAGATACTTCCGATTCGATCCAGCCATTTGCTCGCACGCTCAGCTTGATTGGCCTCGGGAAGCCTTTTTCATCGATCATGCGAAGAACTTGCGATTTGGACAGCCCGGTCCGGTGACAGACCTCCGCAAGTCTGAGCACCTGGAGGGAAGACGGGTATTCTTGAAGCTTGTCGTGATGCATGACCTTTCCTTAGTCCTTGTTGAGGTTATTGGTGCTCTTTCCAGCACCTGGACTAGAAATGACAGGTCAAGGTCACCCATGTAAGTGGACAAATTTTTCGGTCCGCAATGGACGTCTACCCCTACCAAATCGATCTGGGGGTACTGGCGGGGGTATAAGAACCAGTTTCCTGACACGATATCCAATAAAATCAAATAGATAGAACACCCATGAAGATCGCCAGCTGGAACGTCAATTCCCTCAATGTCCGCCTGCCGCAGCTGCAGCAGTGGCTGGCCGACTTCGCGCCGGACGTGGTGGGGCTGCAGGAAACCAAGCTGGAGGACCACCGCTTCCCCGACGATGCGCTGCTCGAAGCCGGGTATCGCAGCGTGTTCCACGGGCAGAAGACCTACAACGGGGTGGCGATCCTGGCGCGGGCACACCGCATCGAGGATGTGCAGATCGCGGTTCCGGATTTCGACGATGCGCAGGCGCGGGCGATTGCGGCCACCGTGAACGGCGTGCGCATCGTCAATCTGTACGTGGTGAACGGGCAGGATCTGGGCACCGACAAATACGATTACAAATTGCGTTGGCTGGATGCGGTGCACGGCTGGCTGGACGAAGAACTGAAAGCCCATTCGAAGCTGGTGGTGCTGGGCGATTTCAACATCGCACCGGATGACCGCGACGTGCCCGATGCGGCGGTGTGGAACGACACCCACATTCTCACATCCAGCGCCGAGCGCGCGGCCTACCGGCGCTTGCTGGCACTGGGCCTGCATGATGGTTTGCGCCTGCAGCATCAGGACGAAGGCCTGTTCAGCTGGTGGGATTACCGGCAGGCTGCGTTCCGCCGCAATCTGGGTCTGCGCATCGATCTGACGCTGGTGTCGGAAGCGTTGAAAGGCGCGGTGCTGGCGGTCGGCATCGACAAGACCCCGCGCAGCTGGGAACGCCCCAGCGACCACGCGCCGGCGTGGGTGCAGCTGC
This sequence comes from Lysobacteraceae bacterium, assembly GCA_028868545.1. Lineage (GTDB taxonomy): Bacteria > Pseudomonadota > Gammaproteobacteria > Xanthomonadales > Xanthomonadaceae > Thermomonas. Next base: position 1,403 of record JAGWUF010000039.1, read on the forward strand.
GCCTGTGAGCGGCCTTCTACAATAGGCCCATGCACGAAGACCTACGCCCCGACCTGGAAGCCGGCCTGCAGCAACTGGGGCTGGATGCCGCGCTGGCCGCGCCGCTGCTGGACTACCTGGCCCTGCTGGTGCGCTGGAACGCCACCTACAACCTCACCGCGATCCGCGACCCGCGCGAAATGCTGGTCAAGCACCTGCTGGATTCGCTGGCGATGCAGCCGCATGTGCGCGGCCTGAAGACGCTGGCCGACCTGGGCACCGGCCCCGGCCTGCCGGGCATTCCGCTGGCCATCGCCACCCCGGCGCTGCAGGTGACGCTGGTGGAAAGCAACGGCAAGAAGGCGCGCTTCCTGCGCGAGGCGGTGCGCCAGCTGCAACTTCACAACGTGCAGGTGGTGCAATCGCGCATCGAGGCGTTCCACCCGGATGCCCGCTTCGATGCGATCACCGCGCGCGCGCTGGCCACCCTGCCGCTGATCCTGGAACTGGGTGGCCACTTGCCCGGCCCCGACGGGCGGTTGCTGGCGATGAAAGGCGTGCTGCCGGCGGAGGAAATCGCCGCGTTGCCGGCCGGCTGGCGGCTGGCCGGCACGCACCCGCTCACGGTGCCGGGGCTGGGTGCCGAGCGCCATCTGGTCGAAATCGTGCGGGCGCGGGCATAGGGCATAATCCCCTGTTCCTGCCTGCATCGTGCGGGCACCCCAGCTGGAATCCCACGCCGCATGGCCCGCATCATCGCCGTTGCCAACCAGAAAGGCGGGGTTGGCAAGACCACCACCGCCGTCAACCTTGCTGCCGCGTTGGCGCGCACGCCCAAGCGGGTGTTGCTGGTGGATCTGGATCCGCAGGGCAATGCCACCATGGGCAGCGGCATCGACAAGCGCGAGCTGGAGCTTTCGCTGACGGATGTGCTGCTGGGCGAGGCCACGCCGCAGCAGGCGCTGGTGCGTTGCGAAGACGGCTACGACCTGCTGCCCGGCAACATCGACCTGACTGCGGCCGAATTGCAGTTGATGGATGTCGAGCATCGCGAAGGCCGGTTGAAGGCGGCACTGGACGCGCTGCGTGCAGGCTACGATTTCATCCTCATCGACTGTCCGCCGGCGCTGTCCATCCTGACCTTGAACGCGTTGACCGCCGCCGACGCGGTGCTGGTGCCGATGCAGTGCGAGTACTACGCACTGGAAGGCCTGAGTGCGCTGCTGGACACCATCAATGCACTGAAAGGCCGGCTCAATCCGCAGCTTGAGATCGAAGGGGTGCTGCGCACCATGTTCGACGTGCGCAACAACCTGGCCAATGCGGTCTCGGCCGAGTTGATCCAGCATTTCGGCGATCAGGTGTTCCGCACCATCGTGCCACGCAACGTGCGCCTGGCCGAAGCGCCCAGCCACGGCCAGAGCATCCTCGGTTATGACAAGACCAGCCGTGGCGGCGTGGCTTATCTGGGGTTGGCGGGCGAGATCCTGCGGCGCCAGCGCGAACGCATGCAGGGACTGCAGCACAAGGAGCAAACGGCATGAGCGAAGGCAAGGCCACCGCCAGGAAGCGCGGGTTGGGACGCGGCTTGAATGTGCTGCTGGGGGCCAAGGCTGCCGCCGAGGTGCCGGTGCTGGAAGCGCAGCCGGGTGATGCCCTGCGCAGCTTGCCGGTGGACGCGATGGTGCCGGGCAGGTACCAGCCGCGCCGCACCATGGACGATGCCAAGCTGGAGGAGCTGGCGGCGTCGATCAAGGCGCAGGGCGTGATCCAGCCGATCGTGGTGCGCGAACGGCTGGGCGCCGACGGCAAGGGCGGCCGCACCTACGAGATCATTGCCGGCGAGCGCCGCTGGCGCGCCTCGCAGCGTGCCGGGCTGGTCGAAGTGCCGGTGGTGGTGCGCGAGGTCGACGACCGCACCGTGGTGGCGATGGCGCTGATCGAGAACATCCAGCGCGAGGACTTGAACCCGCTGGAAGAGGCGCAGGCGCTGCAGCGGCTGATCGACGAATTCGATCTGACCCATGCCGCCGCCGCCGAAGCGGTGGGCCGTTCACGCGCCGCGGTGTCCAACCTGCTGCGCTTGCTGGAATTGCCCGAGGCCGTGCGCCAGCTGATGCAAGCCGGCGCGATTGAAATGGGCCATGCGCGCGCGCTGCTGCCGCTGGCCGAACCGATGGCGGTGGCGCTGGCGAAGCAGGCCGCCGAGGAAGGCTGGTCGGTGCGCCAGGTCGAGCACCGCGTGCAGCAACTGGCCGCCGGCAAGCTGCCGGTGGCGCCGAAGAAATCCGCACCCAAGGCCAGGCCGCCGCAGGCCGACATCGCCGCGCTGGAGCGCGAGCTGTCGGAGACGCTGGGCAGCAAGGTCAACGTGCTCAACGGCCGCGGCAACAAGGGCAAGCTGGTGATCCACTACGCCAACCTCGACGCGCTGGACGGCGTGCTGGAGCGGCTGCGCAACCGGTCCTGAGGTCACGTCGCGCATGAGCGAATTGCCGCAACTCTCGGTCGTCGTCCCGGTGCACAACGAGGAGGACAACGTCGCCCCGTTGGTGGGCGAAATCCTGGCCGCGCTGCGCGGGCAGGTCGCTTTCGAAATCGTCTATGTCGATGACGCCTCCCGCGACGCCACCCTGGAACGCCTGCGCACGCTGCAAGCCGGCATGCCCGAGCTGCGCGTGGTCCGCCACCTCGCCAACGCCGGCCAGAGCACCGCCGTGCGCAACGGGGTGAAGGCCGCGCGCGCGCCGTGGATCGCGACGCTGGACGGCGACGGCCAGAATGACCCGGCCGACATCCCCAGCCTGCTGGCCAGGCGCGATGCCGCAGCGGCGGACGTGAAGCTGTTCGCCGGCTGGCGGGTCCACCGGCAGGATTCCGGCAGCAAGCGCTGGGCATCGAAATGGGCCAATGCGATCCGCAGCCGCATGCTGCGCGACGCCACCCCCGATACCGGTTGCGGCATCAAGTTGTTCGAACGCGCCGCCTTCCTCGACCTGCCGTATTTCGACCATATGCACCGCTACCTGCCGGCGCTGATGCAGCGCGCCGGTTGGCAGACCGTCAGCGTGCCGGTCAACCACCGCCACCGCACCGCCGGCGTGTCCAAGTACAACAACCTCGGCCGCGCCATCGTCGGCATCAAGGATTTGCTGGGCGTGTCCTGGCTGATCCAGCGCAGTCGCCGCACCGCCACCGAGGAAGTGCGACAGTGATGCCGCCACCGGTCGGCTTCATGGACACCCCGCTGGCGGCGCTAGCCTGGACCGGCATCCACATGAGCCCGTGGAAGCTGATCGGGCTGGTCGGCGCGCTGATGTTCGGCGGTCGCTGGCTGGTGCAGTTCATCGCCAGCCGCCGCCACGGCAAGCCGGTGATCCCGCGCTTGTTCTGGTACATGAGCATCCTCGGCAGCCTGATGACGCTGAGCTATTTCATCTTCGGCAAGAACGACGCGGTGGGCATCCTGCAGAATTTGTTCCCCAGCTTCACCGCCTGCTACAGCCTGTATCTGGACATCCGCCATCGCGGCTGGAAGCGCGACCGCGCCGGGCATTGACCCCCCCTTCGTCACTGTTCGCAGGCAACCCTGCCGGCTACGCTTGATCGCCCTGCCACCGGAAGCCCGCCTCGTGAAGCGTCTTGCCCTTGCGTTTGCCCTGTCCTTGTGCCTGCCCGCCGCGCTTGCGCAAACCACGGCCGTGGCGCCGTCCCATCCCGCCGATGCCGCGTTCCAGTCGATCTACCAGACCGAATGGACATGGCGCACCCAGCAAGCCTCCGGCGGCGAGGAAGACGGCGACCCGAACGCTGCCGCCAAGAACACCAAGCTGCCCGATGTGGGACCGCAGGCGCAGGCCGCCAAGCTGGCCTATCTGCAAGGCGTGCTCAAGCAATTGGATGGCGTGGATGTCAAGGCGCTGTCGCCCGCCGAGCAAGTGAACTACGCGATTTATCGCCCGCAGATCGAGCATGCTGCGGCGGCGCTGCGGTTTCGCGATTATGAAATGCCGTTCAATTCCGACAGCGCGTTCTGGTCGAACCTGGATTTCATGGCGCGCGCCGATTTGCGTGATGCAGCGGCCTACCACGCATACGCGGCGCGGCTGCGCGACGTGCCACGCTACTTCGACCAGCAAATTGCCAACATGCGCGCGGGCCTTGCGCGCGGGTTCTCGGTGCCGCGTGCGGTGTTGGCCGGGCGCGATGGCGCCATCGCGATGACCGCCGAACTGCAGGACCCGGAAGCCGCATCGCTGTGGGCACCCTACAAGCAGATGCCGGCCACGATCCCTGCCGCCGAGCAGGACGCACTGCGTGCCGAGGGTCGCGCCGCGATCCGCGACGCGGTGATTCCCGCGTTCAAGACCTTGCTCGCGTTCTATCGCAACGAGTACATGGCCAAGGCGCGCACCACCCTGGCGGCCGAGGCAATGCCCGACGGCAAGGCGTGGTATCGCGAACAGATCAGCGCCTACACCACGCTGAATCTGTCGCCGGACGACATCCACGCGATCGGCCTGCGCGAGGTGGCATCACTCCGAGCCGAAATGGACGCGATCATCGAGAGCCTGCATTTCGAAGGAAAATCCAAAGCGACGCGGTTTGCCGATTTCCTGCAATTCCTGCGCACCGACCCGCAGTTCTATGCGAGAACCCCGCAGGAATTGCTCAACGATGCGGCGTGGATCAGCAAACGGGTGGATGGCCAGATCGGCAAGATCATCGGCACCCTGCCGCGCGGACGCTTCACCATCGTGCCGGTGCCGCCGGCCATCGCACCGTACTGGACGGCAGGCCGTGGCGGCGCGGGCACCTACTGGGTGAACACCTACGACCTGCCCAGCCGCCCGCTGTACAACCTGCCGGCGCTGACCCTGCACGAATCCTCGCCGGGGCATTCGTTGCAGCAATCGCTGGTGCTGGAGCAAGGCACGCTGCCCGGCTTCCGCAAGGAGTACATCAGCGCCTACGGCGAGGGCTGGGGCCTGTACAGCGAGTGGCTGGGCAAGGAAATGGGGATCTACCAGACACCCTATGAAGATTTCGGCCGCCTGACCTACGCCATGTGGCGCGCCTGCCGGCTGGTGATCGACACCGGCGTGCACCACAAGGGCTGGACGCGCGCGCAGGCGCTGGCCTACCTGCGCGACAACACCGCGTTGTCCGAACACGAAGTGACCACCGAGGTCGACCGCTACATCAGCTGGCCGGGGCAGGCGCTGAGCTACAAGCTGGGCGAGCTGACCATCATGCGCCTGCGCCGCGAGGCGGAAGCCGCACTGGGGCCGAAGTTCGACGAACGCGGCTTCCACGACGCCATCCTCTCGCAAGGCTCGGTGCCGCTGCCGGTGCTGGAGACGCAGGTGCGGGCGTGGGTGGATGCGCAGCGGGCCGCCAAGTCCTGATCCCTGATTCGCCGCGGCGGGATCAGAGCACGTCCCAGGCGTAGCCGCCGCGCGCCAGCACGTCCGTGGCCAGGCTTTCGATCTGCGCGTCCTCGTTGCGTTCCAGCCGGCGGCGGTTGTTGGCCATGCGGCGGCGGGCTTCGCGGGTGAAGACCTGGGCGATGTCCAGCGCCTGGGCGGCCGCCGGGTGCTGTTGCTTCAGCAGGCTGTCGGCACGCGACAGCACGCACAGGCCCACGAACAGGTCGATGGCGATGTCGCCGATCCGCTTCTGCGCGTGCTGCTGATCGGCGATGGCCTTGCCGTGCTTGCGCAGCAGGTGATCGGAGGCTTTCGACAGCTCCACCGTGTACTTCTCGTACACCCGGGCCAGCTTGCGCAGCGGTTCTTCCAGCGGATAGGCGATGCGGTCGGTGCCCACGCCGGTGGCCTCGCGCATGCGCCGCGCGGTGTAGTCGCCGAGCACGCCGAAGCCCTTGATCGGGTCGTTGAGGATGTCGCCCAGCGCGGCCTTGAGCTCGCCCAGCCCGGCGCCCACGCCCTTGAACCCGGACAACGCGACGTACAGCCGCAGGATCTCGTTGGTGCCTTCGAAGATCGACAGGATGCGGGTGTCGCGGGTGATCTGCTCGTACGGGAACTCGCGCATGAAGCCGTTGCCGGCGGCGATCTGCAGCGCCTCGTACGACGCGCGCTGCACCGCCTCGCTGGCGAACACCTTGCTGATCGCCGCCTCCACCGAGTAGTCGGTGCAACCGCTGTCGATCAGGTGCGCCACCATCCACACCGTGCTTTCGGCGGCGAAGCAGTCCACCGCCATCCGTGCCAGCTTCTCGCGCACCAGCCCGAATTCGGCGATCGGCTTGCCGAACTGCTGGCGTTCCTTGGCCTGCGCGGTCGCCAGCCGCAGCAGCGTGCGCATGCCGCCGACGGCACCGCCGCCCAGCCCGGTGCGGCCGCTGTTGAGGATGCTCATCGCCACCTTGAAGCCCTTGCCCACCGGGCCCAGCACGTTTTCCGCCGGCACCTGCACATCGTTGAAGGCGACGGTGGTGGTGCTGGAGGCGCGGATGCCCATCTTGTCCTCGTGCGGGCCGTGGCTGACGCCCGGCCAGCCGGCCTCGACCAGGAACGCGGTCATCTTGCCTTCGGGCGTGTCGGTGCGCGCGAACACCGTGTAAAAGCCGGCAATACCGCCGTTGGTGATCCAGATCTTCTCGCCGCTGAGCGTCCAGCTGCCGTCGTCGTTGCGGCTGGCCTTGGTGCGGATCGAGGCGGCGTCGGAGCCGGCGCCGGATTCGGTCAGGCAGAACGCGGCGATCAGCTCGCCCGTGGCCAGCCGGGGCAGGTAGCGCTGCTTCTGCGCGTCGCTGCCGAACAGCAGCAGGCCCTTCATGCCGATCGAGCTGTGCGCGCCGATGGTCAGCGACACCGAGCTGTCGTGGCTGCTGGTCTGCGCCAGCACCCGCGCATAGGCGCCGTTGGACAGTTCCAGGCCGCCGTGCGCCTCCGGGATGATCAGCCCGAACAGGCCCATGTCGCGCAGCGCCTGGATGAAGTCTTCCGGCTGCTCGGCATCGCGGTCGTATTGCTTGAGATCGCTGGCCTTGTCGGCGAGGAAGCCGTCGATCGCATCGGTCATCGCGCCGAGCATCTCGCGATCGCGCTCGCGGATCTGCGGATACGGGAACAGCTGTTGGTCGAGGATGTTGCCGAAGAACAACTGCTTGGCGGCACTCTCGTCGCGAAGCGGATGGGCAGGCGTTCCAGCAGGGGCGGTCGACATCGCGGCTCTCCGCAGAGGGGACACCGGATTGTCCCCCCGCGCGCCGGGCGGGGCCAGTGGTCGGCGGTGGATCGTTGCGTTGCACGGCGCGCCGACGCCGGAAAACGCCAAGTATTTGCGCAGCAAGGAAAAAGCCCGCATAATGCGCGGCTCGCTGCGTCTTGCAGCGCTTCCCGGTGTGGCTTTCACCCCGGGGCCGCCGTCACCCGGGCTACGGGCGACAACCACACACCATCGAGGTGCACAGTGTCCAAAGTCTGCCAAGTCACCGGCAAGCGTACGACGACCGGCAACAACGTCTCGCACTCCAACCGCAAGACCCGTCGTCGCTTCATGCCCAACCTCCACGAGCGCCGCTTCTGGGTCGCTTCGGAAAACCGCTGGGTCAAGCTTCGCATTTCCAATGCCGCGCTGCGCACCATCGACAAGAACGGCATCGACGCCGTCCTGGCCGACCTGCGCAAGCAGGGCGAGAAGGTCTGAAGGAGATAAATCATGGCGACCAAGCGCGATAAAATCCGTCTGATCTCTTCGGCCGGCACCGGTCATTTCTACACGACCGACAAGAACAAGAAGAACACCCCGAACAAGATGGAGGTCAGCAAGTACGACCCCGTCGTTCGCAAGCACGTGATGTACAAGGAAGGCAAGATCAAGTGATGCCGCTGCCCGCGCTTCGGCGCGGCGACAGTGGCTTCATCCCCGAATGTTTTTATCGGGCATCTTTTCGCGGACGCACGTCCGCGTATCCCGCCCTCCAAACAAAAACCCGCCGAAAGGCGGGTTTTTTGTCGGGTCGCCGGTCCATCTCACGGCCCGGGCTTGCCCGCCTCGGGCTTGCCGTCGACCGCGGCGCCGGTGGGTTTCACCACATCCACTTCCACCACCATGTCCAGCACGTAGGCGAATTTGCTGCCGTCTTTGGCCGGGGTTTTCAGCGGGAAGCGGTTCACGCGCACCACGCTATGCACGCCCGGGCGCACGGCGAAACCTTCGATGAGGGTGCGCGATTCCGTGAACGGGCCGGGCGTGCCCATCTTCAAGCCCTTGTCGTCGTATTTGATTTCGCGCATCGGCACGCACAGCACTGTCTTGTCATCCGCGCAGGGCTTGGCGTCCGCTGAAATTTCCAGGAACACGCGCTCACCCGGGCCGCCGTATTTGGCCTCTGCGGTCTGTGTGCCTTCGAACACCAGCACGTCACCGGCCTTGTTGGTCAATTCCAGCAGTGCGGTGCCGCCACTGGTCATGCGCATGCCCAGAGTGCCGGTCAGGCGCTGGCTGGCGGCCTGATCCAGCGCGGCCAGCTTGGCATCGGCGCAGGCCATCATGGTGCTGGCGAAAGGCTCGGTGACCACGTTCGAGGCCGAGAGTTTGTAGGCCGTGCTCAGCTTGTTGCAGGCATTGTCGATGGACAGCCGGCCACCGGCAAAATCCAGCGTGATGGGCTTGTCGGCGCGCACCAGCAGGGCACTGATCGGCTGGCCTTTGGCATCCACCGCGGTCTTCAGGGCCCAGTGCTGCCTGGGCAGCAGGTTGGTGGCCTGGATCGGCCCCACCGCGCTGAACGGGATCTGCGCATTGGGGTCCATCGGTTTCAGCGCCGGCTGGGCCGCTGGGTTCGCCGGCGCACTGGATGCTGCGGAAGTGTTGGAGGCCGCAGATGTGGCGGAGGCATCATGCTGCGGGCTGGGGCAGCCGGCCAGAACCAGGGGAAGTGCAAGCAGGAGCAGCTGTTTCATGCGGAAGCCTTCAGGCAGGAAATTCGATGCGTATTGTGCCGCGTCATGCGCCGCTTGGCAGCCACAGCAGCAAGGCGATGCCGATGATCAGCCGATACACCGCAAAGGCGGTGAAGCGGTGGCTCTGGATGTAGCGCAGCAACCACTTCACGGCGATGAAGGCGGTGATTGCCGAGGCCGCACAGGCCACCCCCAGTGCGGTCCAATCCTCGCTGCCGATGCCGCCGCCTTTGAGCAATTTCAGCAACTCGTAGCCGGTGGCGGCGAACATGGTGGGAATGCCCACCACGAACGCGAATTCGGTGGCGGCGGCACGGCTGGTGGTGCCGGCCAGCAGGGCGATGAAGATGGTGGCGGCGCTGCGCGAGGTGCCCGGGAACACGCCGGCCACCACCTGTGCCAGCCCCACCAGAATGGCCACGGTCCAGGTAATGGTGGTGCGCTCGCCGATCTGCATGATGCGGCGGGTGGCCCAGGCCTCGGCCAGCAGCATCCAGCCGGCACCGAGGATCAACGCCCACGCCACCGGGCGGATCGCCTCGGGCAATTGCCAGCCCAGTTTCTTCACCAGCAGGCCCAGCGCCGCCGTGACCGCAAACGCCGCCAGCAACTTGAACGCGTAATCGCGCGACTGCGCCGGCGTGGCGGTGACCCCCAGCGGGTCGTAGGCGGCGGGTGCATCCTTGCCGGCAAAGGCCAGCAGCATGCCCCACAGGCGCTTCCAGTAGATCAGCACCACCGCCAGAATGGCACCGGCCTGGACGGCAATGTTGAACAGCTCGCTGCGCACCCCCAGCCAGTGCTCGGCGATCAACAAATGCCCGGTGCTGGAAATCGGCAGGAATTCGGTGATGCCCTCGATGATGCCCAGCAGCAGGGCGGCAAGCAGATCGTTCATGGGATGGGAGGCGGTGGGAATGGCACAGGATACCTGCAAGAAGATTGCGCCTGCATGGTGAATGTATCTTAATTAGTGCACCAACATAGTGCGAACCTCGAGTGTGAGATCACACGTTTCTTTTTGAATCAATAACTTGAAAGTTGGCACGCGGATTGCTTTGCATTCCTGGGAAGCTTCCCGTCACCCTCACTGTTGTCCTGACCCCTGGAGTGCACCATGTCGCTGGAACAGATCGAAAAGCTCATCAAAGATCACAAGATCGAATTCGTCGATCTGCGTTTTGCCGACATGCGCGGCGTGCAGCACCACGTCACCTTCCCGAAATCCATCGTCGACGCCAGCCTGTTCGAGGACGGCAAGATGTTCGACGGCAGCTCGATCGGCGGCTGGCGCGGCATCCAGAACTCGGACATGGTGCTGCTGCCGGATCCGGCCACCGCCTTCGTGGACCCGTTCACCGCCGACCCCACCCTGGTGCTGACCTGCGACATCCTCGACCCGGCCACCATGCAGGCCTACAGCCGCGATCCGCGCGGCGTGGCCAAGCGCGCCGAGGCCTATCTGAAGGCCAGCGGCCTGGCCGAGCAGGCGTTCTTCGGGCCGGAACCCGAATTCTTCATCTTCGATTCGGTGCGCTTCGCCAATGAAATGGGGCACACCTTCTTCCAGATCGATTCGGAAGAAGCGCACTGGAATTCCGCACGCGACTACGCCGGTGGCAACAGCGGTTACCGACCGATGGTGAAGGGTGGCTACTTCCCGGTGGCGCCGCTGGATTCGCTGCACGACCTGCGCGCCGAGATGTGCAAGACGCTGGAAAAGGTCGGCATCGAAGTGGAAGTGCACCACCACGAAGTGGCCAACGCCGGCCAGTGCGAGATCGGCACCAAGTTCAACACCATGACCAAGAAGGCCGACGACCTTCTGACCATGAAGTACGTGATCAAGAACGTGGCCCACCGCAACGGCAAGACCGTGACCTTCATGCCCAAGCCGATCGTCGGCGACAACGGCAGCGGCATGCACGTGCACATGTCGCTGGCCAAGGGCGGCGCCAACCTGTTCAGCGGCGACGGCTACGGCGGCCTGAGCCAGATGGCGCTGTGGTACATCGGCGGCATCTTCAAGCACGCCCGCGCCATCAACGCCTTCGCCAACTCCAGCACCAATTCCTACAAGCGCCTGGTGCCCGGTTACGAAGCACCGGTGATGCTGGCGTATTCGGCCTCCAACCGTTCGGCATCGTGCCGCATTCCGTACGTGGCCAATCCGAAGGCGCGGCGCATCGAGATGCGCTTCCCCGACCCGATGAACAGCGGCTACCTGACCTTCGCCGCGTTGATGATGGCCGGCCTGGACGGCATCAAGCACCAGATTGACCCGGGTGCACCCAGCGACAAGGACCTGTACGACCTGCCGCCGGAAGAGGAAAAGCACTTCCCCACCGTCTGCCATTCGCTGGATCAGGCGCTGGAAGCCCTCGACAAGGATCGCGAATTCCTCAAGGCCGGCGGCGTGTTCACCGATGATTTCATCGATGCCTACATCGGTCTGAAGATGAAGGAAGTCACCGCGTTCCGCGGCGCGACGCATCCGCTGGAATACCAGATGTATTACACGCTCTGAGCGCAGCAGAGAGGCAACGGAGCGAAGCAGGCTGATCCTCGCTTCGCTCCCTCCCCGGCGAGGATCGGGCCAGCCGCGTTCCGCAGGGCACGAGCACGCCGCCGTCACATTTGCCCACGCGCGCCACGCGCGCCGTACCGCGCCTATCCCGGGAGCGTTCGATGCACAAGCTGGCGTTCGATGCCCGCGCCATGCGGCGTGCGGCCACACGCGTTGCTGCCACGAGTCTTGCGGTCGCTGCGGTCGCCTGGCTGCCACTGTCGGCGTGCGCGCAGACGGTCGCCGCGCCCACCGTGGCCAAGGGCGATGTGGCGTGGATGCTCACGTCCACCTTGCTGGTGCTGCTGATGGCAACGCCCGGCTTGGCGCTGTTCTATGGAGGCATGGTGCGCGCCAAGAACGTGCTGTCGGTGTTGATCCAGGTGGCGGTGGTGTTTTCGTTGCTGGTGCTGCTGTGGTTCGTGTTCGGCTACAGCCTGGCGTTTTCCGGCAGCGGCGCGTGGCTGGGGGATTTCGGCAAAGCGTTCCTGCGCGGGGTGGGCGTGCAGTCGCTGGCCGCCACCTTCAGCCCCGGCGTGGCCTTGCCGGAGTACGTGTTCGTGGCGTTCCAGGCCACCTTTGCCGGCATCACCGGTGCGCTGGTGGTGGGCGCGTTTGCCGAGCGCATGAAGCTTGCGGCGGTGCTGGTGTTCACGGTGATCTGGTTCACCTTCGGCTATCTGCCGCTGGCGCATATGGTGTGGGCGGCGGGCGGCTTCCTGTTCGAGAAGGGCGCGCTGGATTTTGCCGGCGGCACCGTGGTGCACATCAATGCCGGCGTGGCCGGGCTGGTGGGCGCGTGGTGCGTCGGCAAACGATTGGGTTACGGCCAGGTGGCGATCAAGCCGCACAACGTCACCCTGACCTTCGCCGGTGCCGCGCTGCTGTGGGTGGGCTGGTTCGGCTTCAATGCCGGCTCGGCGCTGGAAGCCAATGCCAGCGCCGCGCTGGCCTTCATCAACACGCTGCTGGCACCCGCTGCTGCGATGCTGGCCTGGGCGCTGGTCGAGAAATGGATGAAGGGCAAGGCCTCGGCGCTGGGTGTGGCCTCGGGCATGGTGGCCGGACTGGTGGCGATCACACCCGCCTGCGGCACGGTCGGGCCGATGGGCGCGATCGTGATGGGAGCGGTGACCGGCGCGGCCTGCGTGTGGGGTGTCAACGGGCTGAAGCGATGGCTGCGTGCCGATGACAGCCTGGACGTGTTCGGCGTGCATGGTCTGGGCGGGATCATCGGTGCGCTGTTGACCGGGGTGTTCTCGGCCGACCGCTTCGGCGGCATCAAGCCGGTGGCCGGCGGCTACGACATGCTTGTGCAGACCGGCGTGCAGGCGCTGGGGGTGCTGATCACGCTGGGCTGGATCGGGCTGGTGTCGGTGCTGGGCTATTGCATCGCCGGCCGCCTCTGCGGTGGCTTGCGGGTGGAGGAAGAAGACGAGTGCGAAGGGCTGGACATCGCCGCCCACGGCGAGGCGGCTTATCCGGGCTGAGCGTGGAGGGGAGCGGCCGGCCCGGGCTGGTGCGCGCGCACGAAGTCCACGAAAGCGTCCATCGGCAGTGCCGGCGACCAGTGGTAGCCCTGCGCGACTTCGCAGCCGAAGGCCCGCAGGCGGGCGAGGGCCTCGACATCCTCCACGCCTTCGGCCACCACTTCCAGTTCCAGGCAATGCGCCATTTCGATGATGGCGCGCACCAGGCCTTCGTCGTGCGCATCGCTGCACATCCGGCGCACGAAGGACTGGTCGATCTTCAGCCGATCCACGGCGTATTGGCGCAGGTAGCCGAGGTTGGAATAGCCGGTGCCGAAATCGTCGATGGCGATCTTCACCCCGGTGGCACTCAGCTGTTGCAGGACGCCGCTCAGGTGGTGGGCATCGGCCAGCAGCGAAGACTCGGTCAGTTCCAGCTCGAGCGCATGCGCAGGCAGCCGGTTGGCGGCCAGTGCATCGCAGACGCGCGCCTCGAAGTCGTCGCGCTGGAATTGCAGCGGGGCCACGTTGATGGCCACCGACAACTCCCCCAGGCCCAGTTCGCGCCAACGCTGTGCCGCCACACAGGCCTGTTCCAGCACGCGATTGCCGAGCTCGTGGATCAGGCCGCTGCGTTCGGCTACCGGAATGAAGCGCGCCGGCGGGACATACCCCCACTCCGGATGCCGCCAGCGCAGCAGCGCCTCGGCCCCGACGATGCGGCCGCGGGCCAGGTCGATCTGCGGTTGAAAATGCAGCTCCAGTTCGTTCCCGGAGAGTGCCAGGCGCAGGCGCGATGCGATCTTCAGGTGTTCCACCGCGTGTTCGCTCATGCTCGCTTCGAAGCGATGGAAGGTGTTGCGACCCACCTCCTTGGCCCGATGCATGGCCAGATCCGCATGCTTGAGCAGGGTTTCCACTTCCTCGCCATCCAGCGGCGACACCGCGATGCCGATGGAGGCGGTGACCAGCACTTCCAGCCCTTCCAGCGTGAACGGTTTGTCCAGCGCCTGGAACAGGCGCCCGACCACCTCCGGAACCGCCAGGGCATCGGGCAGGTCGCCGATCAGGATGATGTATTCATCGCCCGCCGCACGTGCCACTAGGCCCGCGGGGCCCACGCACAGGCCCAGCGCATCGGCCACCTGGCACAGCAGGCGGTCGCCGGCGGCGTGTCCCAGCGAGTCATTGATGGTCTTGAAATTGTCCAGGTCCAGCAACAGCACCGCCACGGGCCGGCCGCTGGCCTGGGCCTCTTGCAGCAGCTGGCCCAGGTGGCTCTTTGCCGAAATCCGGTTCGGCAGCCCGGTCAGACCGTCGCGCAGGGCGAGATATTCGATCTGCGCATAGGAGCTCTGCAGCGCCTGTTTCTCGGTTTCCAACCGCGCCATCATGCGACGCAGGTCGCTGACCATCTGCCAGACCAGGAAACTGCAGACCACCACCACCAGCGACAGGTTGAACACCCGGATCGGGCTGGCCGCCAGCGGAATGCTGGGCCGCAGCTGAAAAAGATCGAGCGCGTACAGCAACAGGAAGTTGAGCACCATCAGTCCGGTCAGCACCTGCAACAGGCGCCGGGAGCCGAACAGCCCGGCGAACACCAGCAGGGCGGGGTACGCCATCGAGGCTTCGTCGAACAGCCCCTGCCCGACCAGCATCAATCCACTCAGGCCCAGCATCAGGGAGACCACCATGCACCAGGCCGCGCGCACCAGCCGACCGCGCTGGTTCCACCTGTAGGCCAGCAGCAGAAAGACGAGGATGCCAAGCATCATGCCGGCATCGTCGAAGCGCTGCTTGAACAGGTTGATCAGCAGCACCGCGGCAAACGAGGCCAGCAGCAGCCACAGGATTTGCCGCAAGCGATGCTGCTGCAACCCCAGCAATGTTTCCGAGGGTGCGCGCATCTGCGTGATGGACGGATCGAAGGACATGCGCAGCGTCTTCCTGACAAAGGCCTGTGGCCGGAGCCGTGTGTACACACGCAGGGACGGCATGCCATGCACGGCTGGCACCCGTTCCCATCGCGTTCCCCAAGTTGCACAAAGTAGGGGTTGGCGGGCGTGCTGTCGAGTCTGCGGGAGCATGCCGTGCGGCGGAGGTCATTGCGGCATCGCATCGACTATGATCGGCACATGCGTCGAGTATTGACCCTCCTGCTGCCCCTGTTGCTGGCTGCCTGCGCGCATGCGCCGGTGCCCGTCCACAACCCGCTGGCACAGTGGGTGCCTTCACCCAATGTCGATGCGCGGCGACCGGTCATCATCGTGCTGCACGCCACCGAGCAACACTCGGCCCAGCAAAGCCTGGACACCCTGCGCACGGCCAACAGCAAGGGCCCGGTCAGCGCGCATTACCTGATTGGCGCCGATGGCCGGATCTACCAGCTGGTGGCCGATGCCGAGCGTGCCTGGCATGCCGGGGGCGGGCGCTGGGGCACGATCACCGACCTGAATTCGGCGTCGATCGGGATCGAGCTCGACAACGCGGTGGGCGCGCCCTACACCGATGCCCAGATCACCGCATTGCTGCGCTTGCTGGATGACCTCAGCGTGCGCCTGTCGATCCCGAAAACCCAGGTCATCGGTCATGCCGATCTGGCCCCCACCCGCAAGCGCGACCCCGGTGCGTTGTTCCCGTGGCAGCGGCTGGCCGACGCCGGTTACGGGCTGTGGCCGCAAGGCGCACCACAGGATCCGCCTGCCGGCTTCGACCCGTGGTTGGCGATGGCAGCCATCGGCTACCCCCTTGCCGACCGTGCCGCCGCCGTGCGCGCCTTCCATCGCCACTACCGCGGCCGCGACGATGGCGATGATCCGCAGGCAGGTTTCGATGCCGAAGACCTGCGCATCCTCGATGCGCTGGTGCGGCAGCGGATGGCGATGAAGCCCTGACCTCCGGTACGTGTTTTGCACTAAATTAGTGCAAATGATCCTCGCCGATGCCGCCTTGCTCGACACCCTGACCACCCCGCTGCTGCGGCTGGACGCGCAGGGCGTGGTGACGCATGCGAATGCGGCGATGGGGCGCTGGCTGGGGGTCAGCCGGCGTCGTCTGCTGGGGCTGCCGGCGGTGGCGCTGGAGCGGCAGGGGCAGGTGCTGGCCGACGCCTTGCACCGGCCTGTCTACGAACCGCAGCGGTTGCGCCGGGTGGCCCTGGCGGCACCCGGCACCGAGGTGCTGCAATTTGCGGATGTCTGGCTCGGCCCTGGCGATGCCGAGCAATCACATGCAGGCGCGGGCCGCTGGCTGGAACTGCACCCGGTGGATGAGTTTCCCGACGATGCGCAGGCGCAATTGCCGCAGGCCATCAGCGCCTCACTGAAGGGGCTGGCGCACGAGTTGCGCAATCCGCTGGCGGGCATCAAGGGTGCGGCGCAGTTGCTGGCGCGGCGTGCCGAGGGCGAAACGCGGGAATTGACCGGGTTGATCGAGTCGGAAGTGGAGCGTCTGGCCCAGTTGGTGGATCGGTTGCTGTCGCCAGCGCCACCGCGTGTCTTCGAACCGGTCAACATCCATGCGGTGCTGGAGCGGGTGTTGCGCTTGGCGGAAAACGAGGCCGGCTGGGTGACCCGGCTGCAACGCGATTACGACCCCTCGCTGCCCGATCTGCAGGGCGATGCCGACCGCCTGACCCAGGCGGTGTGGAATCTGGTGCGCAATGCGATCGAGGCCGGTGCCGGCAACGTGCAGCTGCGTACCCGGTTCGAGCCGGGCGCACGGATTTTCGATGTCGTGCACGCGCAGGCGCTGCGGCTGGAGATCATCGATGACGGTTGCGGCATTCCACCCGAACTGGCCGAGCAGATCCTGCTGCCGCTGGTCAGCGGTCGCGCCGAGGGCACCGGCCTCGGGCTGGCGCTGACGCAACAGATCGCGCGCGAACATCGTGCAGCACTGAGTTGGCGTTCGCGCCCCGGGCATACCGTGTTCACTTTGTTGCTGCCGCTGACGGAGGCACGCCATGACTGAGCCCGTGCGGGTGTGGGTGGTGGATGACGACCACGCGGTGCGCTTCGTGCTGGCAGCTGCATTGCGCGATGCCGGCTATGCCGTCAGCGCCCATGGCAATGCTGCCGACGCCCTGCAGGCATTGCAGGGCGAACCGCTGCCGGCACTGGTGGTCACCGATGTGCGCATGCCCGGCGAAGGCGGCCTGCAATTGCTGGACAAACTCAAGGCCGCACACCCGCAGCTGCCGGTGATCGTGATGTCGGCCTACACCGATGTGGCCAGCACCGCCGGTGCATTTCGGGGCGGTGCGCACGAGTTCCTGTCCAAACCCTTCGACCTGGACGAGGCGGTGGCCTTGGTGCGGCGTGCGCTGCCGCAGCACACGCCTGCTGCCCAGCCCGAGCCGCAGGACAGCCTCGCCCACGCCGGCGATGACAGCCTGCTGGTGGGCAATGCCCCGGCGATGCGTGAATTGTTCCGTGCCATCGGCCGGCTGGCGCAGCTGCCGTTGTCGGTGCTCATCACCGGCGAAACCGGCACCGGCAAGGAGCTGGTGGCGCGCGCGTTGCACCGCGAATCGCCACGCGCCCAACGTCCCTTCATCGCCTTGAACACCGCCGCCATTCCCGCCGAGCTGCTGGAATCGGAATTGTTCGGCCACGAGGCCGGCGCCTTCACCGGCGCGCACAAGCGCCACATCGGCCGTTTTGAACAGGCCGACGGCGGCAGCTTGCTCCTCGATGAAATCGGCGACATGCCGGCCGCACTGCAGACGCGATTGTTGCGGGTGCTGGCCGAAGGCGAGTTCTACCGGGTGGGTGGGCGCGAATTGATCCGGGTGGATGTGCGGGTGATCGCCGCCACCCACCAGCCGCTGGAAGCACTGGTGGACGCCGGTCGCTTCCGTGCCGATCTGCTGCATCGCCTGAACGTGGTGCGCCTGCCGTTGCCGCCGCTGCGCGAGCGCAGCGAAGACATCGGCCTGCTGACGTCGCGGTTCCTGACGCACGCGGCGCGCCAACTGCAGCTGCCCCCCAAGCTGCTGGGCAAGCCGGCTTTGGAACGTCTGCAGGCATATGCCTGGCCGGGCAATGTGCGCGAGCTGGAAAACCTGTGCTGGCGGTTGGCGGCACTGGCCCCCGGGCACACCATCGGTGCGCAGGCCGTGGCAGAGGCACTGCCCGCCAGCACCGTCGCAGCCACCGGCAACACCGTTGCCGCCTGGACACAGCCGCTGGCGGAGTGGGTGCAGACGCAGCTGCGCGAACAAGTGCCGGAGCTGCATGCGCAGGCACGCCGGCTTTTCGATCGGACCGTGCTGGCGGCCGCCTTGAGCCATTGCGAGGGGCATCGCGGCGAGGCTGCCCATGTCCTGGGTCTGGGTCGCAACACGGTGACCCGCAAATTGGGCAGTTCTCGCAGGAAACAAACATAGTCCACGCTACTCTGCCGCAGACACGTTCACTCAGGAGAAGGCGCATGCAATTTCGAATTCCCGCCGCACTGGTCATGGCCACCTTTCTCGGCCTCGCCGGTTGTGCCAGCCAGCCGCCGGCAGCGACCCGGTCTGCGTCGTCATCCGCCACGGCGGTCAGCACCGCCAGGCAGGCGGTGGCCAACCTGGCCTCGGCTTCGTCCTCGCTGGTCAGTGGCCGCCTGCTGCTGCAGCCGATGGGCGATGGCGTGCACATCACCGGCGAGATCGGTGGCTTGCCGCCGGGCAGCAGCCACGGCTTCCACATCCACGAAAAGGGCGATTGCAGCGCGGTGGACGCGAGCAGTGCCGGCGGCCACTTCAACCCGACGCTGCAGCCGCATGGCCGCGCCGGAAACGGGCCGCACCATGCCGGCGACAACGACAACCTGGTGGCCGATGCCAGTGGGGTGGCGCACGTCAACGCGCATGTGGCCGGTGTCACCTTGGGCGGTGGTGCCAGCAACGACATCGCCGGTCGCGCCCTGATCGTGCATGCCGCCGCCGATGACTACGCCAGCCAGCCGGCCGGCAACGCTGGCGCGCGCGTGGCCTGCGGGGTGATCCGCGTCACCCGGTAGTCCCTGCGTCGGCGGGCCGATGTCCGCTTTGCCCGCGGGTTTCCGCTAACGAAGTAAGCCCCGTTGCCGGACACCCGTCATGCACGCTCTGCTCCGATCCTGCCTGTGCCTTGCCTTGTTGGCGCTGGCCGCCTGTTCGAACCCCGCGCCCGAGACCGCAGCAGTACCGCCTGTTGCGCCCGCGCCAAGCGCTCCCGCAGCAGCAGCCCACCACGACTCCGGCCCAGCGACCAGCGCCGCCGCGCCGGACGACCAAAAATGCACCAACGAACCGCGCACGGACGAACACGACAAGCGCCCGCGCTGCGGCGGAATGGGCGCCGCCAACGCGCCGCGCGCCTACCGCGTCGTCGGCGGCAGCGGCGATCCGGTGGATGAAACGGTCTGCGACATCCAGCAGTCCTTCGTGCTCAACGGCAGGCTGTTCGGCGTGGAGTTCAGCGGCGGCGTCGACGGCACCTACAAATTCGTGCGCACGCCGAGCATTTCAGGCCTGCACTGGAGTGCCGGCGGGCGCTATCACATCGAATTTCCCGACGGCGCAGGCAAGCAGGGAACGATGACCACCGAAGGCGGCGGCACCACCACCGCCGGCAGCCAGTCGCGCACCACCAGCGGCGGTGAGCATTTCACCCTGACCCCCGTGGCCGGCTGCGGAGGTGCGCCCTGAACGGACACGCGATCGCGCTGAATCGCATCACCCTTGTCGGAGCTTGCCGATGAAAATCCGTCATCTCGCCCTCCTTGCCACGCTGTCGTGCGCACCCGCCGCACATGCGCAGCAATGGCTGGTCAACAACGCCATCAACAACCAGATCATGGACACCGCGATCTGCGACAGCACGCTGCGCAAGCACGAGCGCTTGCCGGATCTCTGCGCCAAGTACCCGCGCCATGGCGGCCGCCCGGCCTCGCCGACTGCAACGCTGTTCACCCCGGTGGCGGGCGGCGACGCGGTGAAGCAGCTGGCCGACAGCCTGGGCAACTCGCCGGAGGAACGCCGGCAGATCCTGCAACTGGCGGACGCGGGCAAGGAGATGTTCGCGCTGAAATACAAGGGCAAATGGAACAACACGATCGCCGGCGCGATGACCTTCTTCATCGCCGCCGTGGCCACCGTGCAGTCCGAACGCGAGCCCGATGCCGATGCGCAGCAGCGGCTGTTCGATTCGCTCAATGCGAGCCTGGCGAAGTCGGACATCGCCCGCGCGCCGGACAAGGACAAGACCGCGCTCTACGACACCCTGCTGGCCGTCGCCGGCCTGCCGCTGGTGTTCTACGTGGACGGCAAGCAGCACGGCAATGCCGCACAGGTCGAGCAAGCCAAGGCGATGGCCGCCGGCTTCAGCCGGAAGCTGCTGCACGTCGAACCGCAGGTACTCGGCGCAATGTTGTCGCTGGCTGCACCCGCTGCATCGACGGCGCCAACGACAGCCGCTGCAAGCGGCAGCCGCCTGTCCGACGGGCATTACGACTGCCTGATCCTGTCGATGACCGTCGGCGCATCGTTCTCGACCCAATATCAACCGACCGGCATGGGGTTCGCCATCGCCGGCAATACCTACTCCGCCAGCGCCGGTGGCGGCACGGTTGCTGTCTCGCCGGACGTGGTGGCATTCCGCGGCGGCGCCTATGACGGTTGGCAAGGCGCGCGCCTCAACGGTGCCATCGTGTTCCGCAAGAACGATCATTCGAACCCGCAGGCAGGTGAAGGCATCCGGGCGGGCGACTTCCGCTGTGCACGCACCTCTGGATAAGGATCAAGCCGAACGCCATGGCCAAGCTGTTCTGGCCGGTTCCGGCCCGACAACCCACCGCTCGACGTGAACCCCGGCGCGCGTCGAGCGGGCACGAAAGCCGGAATACCTCACTCTTGGAGAGCACATCATGAATCGGATTTGCACGATCACCTTGCCCATCATCGTTGCCTGCGCCGCACTGGCGCCAACCGCCCACGCCGATTCGGTCAATGGCGGCAAGGGCGCCGCCGAACAGTGCGTCAAATTCCAGCACGCCCGCAGCGACAAGCAGATCGCGTCCTGCTGCGCGGACATGCTCGACGGCGCAGGCGGGAAGCAGGCGCAACAGGAATGCATGAAGACCGGCAAGGCAATGGCGAACGGAAACAACAAGGCGACAACCGGGAAAAAGTGACGCCCCGGCGGCTTCGGCCTGCGCACCGGGCGGCAGCACGCGACGGCATGGCGCGATCCGTGACTGCGGAATCCGCGATCCGGCGCAAGCGAGGCACCGTCAGGGCAGGCCGAGTTGCCTTGCCAGCGTTTCGGCCTCGATGCGGTTGATTTCCTGCGGCAACACGGCCTCGCGCAGTACCGGCAGGGCTTGGGTCAACAGGTTGCGGGCATCGTCCTTCTCGCCGCGGTCATAGCGGATCTGTGCC
>JAGWUF010000040.1 GCA_028868545.1 Lysobacteraceae bacterium
TCGGTTTCCACCACCAGCTTCTGCGGCTCGTTCATGTGCTCGTAGGCCAGCTCCAGCACGCGGTGGCTGAGGGTGGCCGAGAACAGCAGGGTCTGGCGGGTGGTGCGCTCGGGCATGCGGCGCAGCAAAAAGCGGATGTCCTTGATGAAGCCCAGATCGAACATGCGGTCGGCTTCGTCCAGCACGCAGACCTCGCAGGCATGCAGGCTGACCACCTTGTGCTGTTTGACGTAGTCGATCAGCCGGCCGGGGGTGGCGATGATCACGTCGGCACCGGCTTGCAGCAGCTCGCGCTGTTTGTCGTAATCCACCCCGCCATACACCAGTGCGAATTTCAGGCCCAGATCGGCCGCGAATTTCACCGCGTCCTTGTGGATCTGGATCGCCAGTTCGCGGGTCGGCGCCAGGATCAGCGCGCGCGGATCTTCCGGTTTGCGGTCGGCCAGCGCCGGGCGGGTCAGCAGGCGGTTGATCACCGTGACCAGGAAGGCCAGGGTTTTGCCGGTGCCGGTCTGGGCCTGGCCGGCGACGTCGCCGCCGCCCAGCGCCACCGGCAGGGTCATCGCCTGGATGGGGGTGCAGCGGGTGAAGCCGGCGCCTTCCAGCCCGGCCAGCAGGTCGGGATGCAGGCCGAAGGTGGAAAAGGTGATGTCGGTCAGGGGTTTGTCGGACACGGATGCGGCCTCGGCGGTGGCCGGCGCAGGCGGCGATGGAATGCCGTGTTGCACCGTGCCACTTGTGTGAATGGGGGGCAGCCGCGCAGACTGCCGGGACGGTTCCGGGGCTGTTCGTTCCCGGCACGAATGCCTTGAAATACCGCTTGAAATTCAAGGCGAATCCCCCAAGTTTACCATCTGCGCGCCGTTTCGCCGCGCCCCCTGTCTTTGGAGCCCTCATGAGCACGACCGTTCTGCACGCCACCGACGCCGATTTCGACAGCCTGGTGCTGGCCTCCGACCAGCCGGTGCTGGTGGATTTCTGGGCGCCGTGGTGCGGCCCGTGCAAGATGATCGCGCCGGCGCTGGACCAACTGGCCGGCGACTATGCCGGCAAGGCGAAGATCGTCAAGGTCGACGTCGACCAGAACCAGCAGACCGCGCTGAAGTACCACGTGCGCAGCATTCCGATGCTGCTGGTCTTCAAGAACGGCCAGGTGCAGGGCACCCAGATCGGCGCGGTGGGCAAGGCCCAGTTGGCGCAGCTGATCGACAAGGCGCTGTAAACACTCCGTCCCTCTAGTTTGCAGGGACGCGAAAGCCACCCCTCCCCGCCTCTCCCTGCCTGCGCAGGGGGAGGGGTAAACCCGCAACTTGCGCGACACACTGCGGCAGTGATAGCGTTCGCTCCTATCCGGCGCTGATCGGCTTTCCCAACGGCGCGCCGCACCCCGACTGATCCACTCCCGACACGAACCGTCCGCAGCCTGCGGGCGCTCGCAACGCAAGCGAGGTTTTCCCCTTGTCCGACCCCACCAACGACGCCCCCGGCGAAGTCGCCGAAAAGCGCGTGCGCAAACCCCGCGTGGCCAAGGCCCGCGCCCCCGAACAGTCCGAGATCGCGCTGCCAGCCGCCGCACCGATGCCGCCGGCGCCGCCGGCACCACCCGCGCCTCCGCCTGTCATTGCCTCCGATTCCGCACCGGTGTCGGCACCGGCACCGGGCGAGCAGCAGCGCGACGGTGGCCGGCCGCAGGGCGACGCCGGTGGCCAGGACGACCAGGAGGGTGGCCAGCCGCGCGACGGTGGCCACCGCATGAGCCGCCGCGAACGCTTCAAGAACCGCCGCGACCGCCAGCGCGACCGCCCGCGTGACGGCGGCATGTCCGACGACAACGGCAACGGCGAAGCCTTCGTGCCGCGCCCGCATCCGCAGGTGCCGGAAGGCTTCCCCACCTATTCGCTGGGCGACCTCAAGCGGATGCCGGCGTACAAGCTGCTGGAGATCGCCGACCAGCTCTCGATCAGCGAAGGCGTGGCGCGCGCGCGCAAGCAGGACATCATTTTCGCGATCCTGAAGGTGCTGACCCGCCACGGCGAAGGCGTGCAGGCCGACGGCGTGCTGGAAATCCTGCCCGACGGCTTCGGCTTCCTGCGCGCGGCCGAGGCCAGCTATCTGGCCGGCCCCGACGACACCTACATCAGCCCGTCGCAGATCCGCCGCTTCAACCTGCGCACCGGCGACCACGTCTCCGGCCGCATCCGCTGGCCGAAGGACGGCGAGCGCTACTTCGCGCTGAACATCGTCGACACCATCAACGGCGAGCCGATCGAGGCGTCGAAGAACAAGACCCTGTTCGAGAACCTCACCCCGCTGTTCCCGCGCAAGCGCTTCAAGCTGGAGCGCGGCGACGGTTCCAGCGAGGACATCACCGGCCGCATCCTTGATCTCATGGCCCCGCAGGGCAAGGGCCAGCGCGCGCTGATCGTCAGCCCGCCGAAGGCCGGCAAGACGATGATGATGCAGCAGGTGGCCAGCGCCATCACCTACAACCACCCCGACGTGCACCTGATCGTGCTGCTGATCGACGAACGCCCGGAAGAAGTGACCGAAATGCAGCGCACCGTGCGCGGCGAGGTCATCTCCTCCACCTTCGACGAGCCGGCCGCGCGCCACGTGCAGGTCGCGGAAATGGTGATCGAGCGCGCCAAGCGCCTGGTCGAGCACAAGAAGGACGTGGTGATTTTGCTGGACTCGATCACCCGCCTCGCCCGCGCCTACAACAACGTGATGCCGAGCAGCGGCAAGGTGCTGACCGGCGGCGTGGATTCCAACGCCATGCACCGCCCGAAGCGCTTCTTCGGCGCCGCCCGCAACGTCGAGGAAGGCGGCAGCCTGACCATCATCGCCACCGCCCTGGTCGACACCGGCAGCGCGATGGACAAGGTGATCTACGAGGAGTTCAAGGGTACCGGCAACAGCGAAATCCACCTCGACCGCCGCATCACCGAGAAACGTGTCTATCCGGCGATCAACGTCAACCAGTCCGGCACCCGCCGCGAGGATCTGCTGATCGAACCGGAGCTGCTGCAGAAGATCTGGATCCTGCGCAAGCTGCTGCACCCGATGGACGAGATCGCGGCGATGGAGTTCCTGCTCGACAAGATGAAGAACACCAAGTCCAACGACGAGTTCTTCGGCTCGATGAAGCGGTAAGGCCGCCTGTCATGCGCCTGCGGCAGGTGCGGGTTTGTCTCCCGCACCTGCCTTTCAACCTGAATGCGCCGTTCCAATCCGGCTTGCCGTGCGTGCTACCCTCGCGCCGATGCGCCGAAGCCTCTTGCCCCCGTTCATCTCGCCCGTGTTCGTTGCACTTGCATTTGCAGGCTGCACTGCAACGCCGACGAAGCCCGCACCTGCGGTTGCAGCGTTGCCCGCAGCCGCAACCGCCACCGCCACGCCGGTAGCAGAATCCCCCGCAGCGCCCGCCCGCGACATCAGCGCGGCACGCGCCGCATTCGTGCGCAGCACCGCGCAGCGGTTCAACATCCCCGCGGCGGAGATCGAGGCGACACTGGCGCGGGCGCAGATCCGCGAGTCGATCATCAAGGCGATGTCGCGGCCGGCCGAAGCCAAGCCCTGGCGCGATTATCGGCCCATCTTCATCCAGCCGGCGCGGATCGACGGCGGGCGTGCGTTCCTCGAAAAGAACCGCGCCGCGCTGCAACGGGCCGAAGACAAATACGGCGTGCCCAAGGAAATCATCACCGCCATCCTGGGTGTGGAAACCAGCTATGGCGGCAACAAGGGCAGCTATCTGGTGATCGATGCGCTGTACACCCTGGCGTTTGCGTATCCGCGCAGTGGCAACCCGGAAAAAGCGGCGTACGAGGACAAGCGCGAGGCATTCTTCCGCGACGAGCTGGCGCAGTTGTTCGCGCTGGGCAAGGAAGAAGGGCTCGACATCACCCAGTTGAAGGGCAGCTATGCCGGCGCGATGGGCTGGGGCCAGTTCATGCCGTCCAGCTACCGCCAGTACGCGGTGGATGGCGATGGCGATGGCCGGCGCGATCTGTTCAACGATCTGGACGACGTATTCGCCTCGGTGGCCAATTATTTCGCCAGCAAGGGCAAATGGCAGCGCGGCGGGCAGGTGATGCTGGCGGCGGTGCGGGATCCGGTGGCGGCGGACTTCGTCAATCCCGGCAATGCGGTGACCCTGGATCAGACGGCAGCGGGCTTGCAGGCGCTGGGCTATCGCAGCCCGGAGGCGGTCGCTGCGGGGGCCGCGCAGCCGGCCACCTTGATCACGCTGGAGGGGCGCGCCGGACCGGAGTACTGGGTGGTGTTCAACAATTTCAAGGCGATCACCACCTACAACATTTCACGCCTGTACGCGACCGCGGTGTACCAGCTTGCCGAGGCCATCGCCGGGCGTGGGGTGGCTGGCGCATGAAGCCGCAGCTCGCGCTGGGGCTGGTGCTGCCGCTGCTGCTGGCGGCCTGCGCCACCACCGGCACCGCCTCGAAACCGGCGCCGGCGGCGCACCCGCTGCCGGCGCAGGTGCACGCATCGGCGCACCCGCCGCGGGTTTCACCGTATGCCCCGGCCCAGGAGGATCCCGGCAAGCGTGGGGACTATGTGGCCGGCGGCCTGTTCCGGCCGGGGGTGCCGGATGCCGTGCCGGCGGATATTCCGGATGTGGACGCGATTCCGGAGCCGGCGGTGCGCGACGAACCGCGCGCGCGTACCGGCAACCGCGACTATGTGGTGCTGGGCAAGCGGTACCAGGTGCTGGATGACCACAACGGGTTCGTTGAGGAAGGCATGGCGTCGTACTACGGCAGCAAGTTCCATGGCCGCCGCACCTCCAGCCAGGAGGTGTACGACATGTATGCCTTCACCGCGGCGCACAAGACCCTGCCGCTGCCCAGTTTCGCGCGGGTGACCAACCTGGACAACGGCAAGTCGGTGATCGTGCGCGTCAACGACCGCGGCCCGTTCCATCCCGGTCGGGTGATCGATTTGAGTTACGCCGCCGCCGTCAAGTTGGGCTATCGCAACAAGGGCAGCGCACGGGTGCGGGTGGAGGCCCTGCAGCCGGAAGATGGCGGTGCCACGGCTGCGGCACCTGCATCTGCACCCGCAACGACCGGGCTGGATCGCTGGGCCGCCGCCGCACCCGCTGTGCAGGTGCCGACCGCGCAGGTCTCCGAGCCGGGCCAGGTCACCTTGCAGGTGGCCAGTTTCAGCGACGCCCAGAATGCCCGGCATGCGCTGGGCCTGCTGCAGTCGGCCGCGATTGCAAGTGCGCAATTGCAGGACACGGAAATTGGCGGCAAGAAAATCTGGCGCTTGCGGATTGGCCCGGTCAGCGAGGCCGCCACCTCGGAACTTGCCGCCCGCGTGGTGGGTCTGGGCTTTGGCCAGCCACAGCGGGTTCGCAACTGAACCATGACAATGTCGTCATCCCGGCTGCCGGCACGGCGGCATAAAATGCGGGCTTGATCGTTTCGTGCCGCGCTGGCGCGGCCTTCCGGAGTTTCTTCACGATGCATCCACGTTCGTTGTTGTTCGTTGCGCTGGCTTCGGCCGGCCTGACCCTGGGCCTGGCCGCTGCCCAGACGCCTGCCCCCGCACCTGTCCCCGCGGCGGCAAAGCCGGCAGCCCTGAGCGATGCCCTGCCGATTCCCGATGCCCCGGCGCCCAAGGTCAGCAAGGCGTGGCTGCTGATGGATGCGGCCACCGGCCAGGTGCTGGCGGGCGAGAACGTGGATGTGCAGGTCGAGCCGGCCAGCATCACCAAGGTGATGACCAGCTATGTCATTGCCGCGGAAATGGCTGCCGGCAAGATCAAAGGCAATGACCCGGTGATGATGACCGAGCATGCCTGGCGCGAAGGCGGGGCTGGCACCGACGGCAGTTACAGCGGCTTCGAAGTCAACAAGACCGCGCCGCTGGTGGAAATGGAAAAAGGCATGGTGGTGCAGTCCGGGAACGATGCCGCGATCGCGCTGGCCGAGCATGTGGCCGGCAGCGAACAGGCCTTCGCCCAGCTGATGAATGCCTATGCGAAGAAGATCGGGTTGCAGCATTCCCACTTCGTCAATCCGCACGGGCTGACCGCCGCCGGCCATTTCACCACCGCGCACGACCTGGCCTTGCTGGGGCGTGCCTTGATCCGCGATTTCCCGGAAGCCTATTCGTACAACAAGATCAAGGAATTCACGGTGGGGCCGATCACCCAGCCCAACCGCAATCTGCTGCTGTGGCGCGATGCGTCGGTGGACGGCATCAAGACCGGCCATACATCCAGCGCCGGCTACTGCCTGATGGCCTCGGCCAAGCGCGGCGACCAGCGCCTGATCAGCGTGGTGATGGGGGATTCCAGCGAAAACCAGCGCGCGGTGGATTCGCAGGCATTGCTGAACTGGGGCTTCCGGTTCTATGAAACCCACCGACTGTACGAGGCGGGCAAGACGCTGGAATCCTTGAAGCTGTGGAAAGGCAGCGCCGACACGGTCAAGGTGGGGGTCAGCCAGCCGTTGCTGGTGTCCACCCCGCGCGGCAAGTACGACCAGCTCAAGGCCAGCATGGATTTGCCGAAGTCGCTGCAGGCCCCGATTGCCAAGGGCCAGCGGATCGGCAGCGTGAAAGTGATGCTCAATGGCAAGCAGGTTGCACAGGCCCCGCTGGTGGCACTGGAGGCGGTGGAAGAAGGCGGCTTCTTCAAGCGCCTGTGGGATGACCTGATGATGTGGTGGCAAGGATGAGCGTGCACTCGGACAACCCCGAGCACGGCTTCCAGTTTCCCGGCATCTTCGAGCTGTCGGCGATGGGTGCGGCCGACCAGCATCTGGAAAGCGATCTGCCGCAACACCTGCTGGCTGCCGGCATCGACGTGCTGCACGAAGACGTGACTTGGCGGCATTCGAGCAATGGCAAATACGTGTCGGTGCGGATTTCCTTCCGTGCCCGTTCGCGCGAGGAATACGACCGCGCCCACGCCGCCCTGCGCGACCACCCGGAAGTGAAGTGGACGCTGTAGCCCTTTGCTCCTCCCCCTGCGTGCAGGGGGAGGGGGAATACGTGCGCGTCCGACCCGCCATCGTGCGCGACCTCGGCCGTCGTGCCTACGAGCCGGTCTGGCACGCCATGCAGGCCTTCACCGATGCCCGTACCGAGGCCACGCCGGACGAACTGTGGCTGGTCGAGCACGAGCCGGTGTTCACCCTCGGCCAGGCCGGCAAGCCCGAGCACGTGCTGCTGCCCGGCGACATCCCGGTGCTCCATGTCGATCGCGGTGGCCAGGTGACCTACCACGGCCCCGGCCAACTGGTGGCCTACCCGCTGCTGGATCTGAAGCGGCTGAAGATCGGCGTGCGTGATTATGTGTGCAGGATCGAGCAGGCCATCATCGATACCCTCGATACCTGGAACATCGGCGCCGCGCGCAAGGATGGTGCGCCGGGGGTCTATGTCAACGGCGCCAAGATCGCTTCGCTGGGCATTCGTGTGCGCCGCGGCTGCACCTTCCACGGGCTGGCCTTCAACATCACCGGCGAAAGCCTGCCGCCGTTTTCCCGCATCAATCCCTGCGGCTATGCCGGTCTGCAGGTGGTGGCGCTGGAAGACCTGGGCGGGCCGGCGTCGCTGGCGGCGGTACAGGCGGTGCTGCTGGAACAGCTTGGCCGCCAGTTCGGCCTGGCATGGCGGCACGAGGCCGCGCCGCCGGCCGGAACCTGACCGCCGGCGCGATGTGCGCGATAATCGCGCCATGAGCACTCCCCCCCGCAGCATCCCGCTCGCCGTCGTCGACGGCGCGGCCTCCCTCGAGCCTGGCGTGCGCCAGGTCGCCGACCAGAAGATCGCGCGCTCGCCGGTGCAGTTCGCCGACGCGCCGACCCTGCGCAAGCCCAGCTGGATCCGGGTACGGATTCCGTCCGGCAATGCGGTGCAGGCGCTGAAGTCGAAATTGCGCGAGAACCGGCTGGTGACGGTGTGCGAGGAGGCCAGCTGCCCCAACATCCACGAATGCTTCGGCCACGGCACCGCCACCTTCATGATCCTGGGCGAGGTCTGCACCCGCCGCTGCAGCTTCTGCGATGTGGCCCATGGCCGGCCCAAACCGCCGGATGCCGCCGAGCCGCTGCGGCTGGCGCAGACCGTGAAGGACATGGGTCTGCGCTACGTGGTGGTGACCTCGGTGGACCGCGACGACCTGCGTGACGGCGGGGCCGGGCATTTCGTCGATTGCATCAGCGCGATCCGCGAGTTCAGCCCGGGCACCAAAATCGAAATCCTGACCCCGGACTTCCGCGGCAAGGGCCGGATGGAACGCGCGCTGGAGATTCTGGCGGTCAACCCGCCGGACGTGTTCAACCACAATATCGAAACCGTGCCCGATCTCTACCGCAACGTGCGCCCGGGTGCCGATTACCAGTGGTCGCTGACCCTGCTGCAGAAGTTCAAGGCGCAGCACCCGGCCATCCCCACCAAGTCCGGGATCATGCTCGGCCTCGGCGAGACGCTGGAGCAGGTGCAGGCCACCCTGCGCGATCTGCGCGCGCACGACGTGGAAATGGTGACCATCGGCCAGTACCTGCAGCCCAGTGCCCACCATCACCCGGTGCTGCGCTACTGGACGCCGGACGAATTCCAGGCGCTGGCCGATTACGGCAACGCGCTGGGCTTCGCCCACGTCGCTTCCGGGCCGATGGTGCGTTCCAGCTACCACGCCGACCGGCAGGCGGCCGAGCGGCTGGGCAGCACCGTTGCCTGAAGACGCGCGCGCGGGGCGGTTGCTGCGGCAGCGTTCATACACCGTCAGCGCCGGCGGTTACAGTGGCGCAACACAGTCATGCAACTTCCAGCACTGGTGACAGGTGCTTGCACCGGTCATCCTGAGCGTACCCCCTCATGCGGCCCCACGCCGTGGACTTTCGATGAAGCGCAATCGTCTCCTGTTCGCTGTTTCCCTCGGTCTGGCACTCGTCGCACCGCTGGCCTTGCTGGCCAGCAGTGGCGATGTCGCGCTGCCCGCTGCACCGACCAAGGACCAGTCCACCACCGCACGGATGGTGTACGGCCTGCTGTCCGACAGCCGCTACGCCTATCGGCCGCGCGCGCTGGACGATGCGCTTTCGCGCGAGATCCTGACCGAATACCTGAAGACGCTGGATCCGGGCAAGGTGTTCATGACCGCGCAGGATGTGGCGGGTTTCGACAAGTACGCGATCACGCTGGACGATGCGATCAAGAGCGGGCAGGTGGATCCGGCGTGGGCGATCTTCGCGGTCTATCGGCAGCGGGTGGACGAGCGTATCGGTTATGCCCGCAAGCTGCTGAAGGGTGATTTCGACTTCAGCAAGGACGAGCGCTACGCCTACGACCGCAAGGATGTGCCGTGGGCCGATGCCGCCGGGCTCGACAGCGTGTGGCGGCAGTCGGTGAAGAACGACTGGCTGCGCCTGAAGCTGGCCGGCAAGCCTGCCGACGAGATCCGCAAGACCCTGGACAAGCGTTACGCCAATCTGCTGACATCCGTGCAGCAGCTCAAGGGCGACGAGGTGTTCCAGAGTTTCATGAACGCCTACACCGGCAGCATCGACCCGCACACGGATTACATGAATCCGCGCAGCGCGGAAAACTTCAACATGCAGATGTCGAACTCGCTGGAGGGCATCGGTGCGGTGCTGTTCCGCCAGGACGACGTGGTGGTGGTGCGCGAGATGGTGCCGGGCGGTCCGGCCGCGCGCAGCGGCAAGCTCAAGCCGGGCGACCGCATCACCGGTGTCGGCCAGGGCACGGCCGGCGAGATGAAGGACGTGGTCGGCTGGCGCATCGACGATGTGGTGCAGCTGATTCGCGGTGCCGCCAATACCCAGGTGCGGCTGGACGTGGTGCCGGCGGAAGCGCCGCTGGACAGCAAACCGCAATTGGTCACCATCACCCGTGCCAAGGTGCGGCTGGAAGATGCACGGGCGAAGGCCGAGACCATCGTGATTCCGGCCAATGGCAGCCAGCCGGCGCGGCGGATCGGGGTGGTCAAGCTGCCGGGCTTCTATCAGGATTTCGAAGCACGCCGGCGCGGTGACAAAAGCTATGCCTCGGCCACCCGCGATGTGGCGAAGATGCTGACCGATTTCCGTGCCCGCAAGATGGATGGCGTGGTGCTGGATCTGCGCGGCAACGGCGGCGGTTCGTTGAGCGAGGCGGTGGAGTTGACCGGCCTGTTCATCGACAAGGGCCCGGTGGTGCAGGTGCGGGAGTCCGGCGGCAAGGTCAATGTGCAATACGACCAGGATGCCGGCGTGGCCTGGGACGGGCCGCTGGCGGTGCTGGTGAACCGGGGCTCGGCCTCGGCGTCGGAAATCGTGGCCGGTGCGATCAAGGACTACGGACGTGGCTTGATCATCGGCGAGACCACCTTCGGCAAGGGCACGGTGCAGACCATGGTCGACCTGGATCGCTGGCCGGCCAACGAGAAGCCGCGCTTCGGCGAGGTCAAGCTGACCGTGGCCCAGTTCTTCCGGCCCGATGGCAGCAGCACCCAGAACAAGGGCGTGGAGCCGGACGTGGCGTTTCCTGCCAGCGTGGATGCCAGCGAGTTCGGCGAAAGCACCTATCCCAACGCGTTGCCGTGGACGCGGCTCACTGCCGCGCCGCATGTCCGCTATGGCAATTTCGCGCCGCTGCTGACGCAGCTGGACACGCTGCATCAGGCACGTTCGGCCAGGGACGTGGAATACCAATGGTGGCTGGAAGACGTGCGCAAGTTCCGCGACGAAACGGCCAAGAAGTCGATTTCGCTGAACGAAGCCGAGCGCCGTGCCGAGCGCGACAAGTTCGATGCACAGACCAAACAGCGCGAAGCGATCCGCAAGCAGCTGGGCATCAATCAGGATCCGCTGCTGGAAGCGCGCAATGACGATGGCCTGACCGCCGACGAACGCAACGTGGCCGATGCGGTGGCGCGTGAAGCCGCGGCGAAAAAGCAGACCGACCCGCTGCTGCGCGAATCCGCCGCGATTCTGGGCGATGCCATCGGCCTGCTGGGCAAGGATGCCAAGCTGGCGGCGCAGGTGTTGCCGGCCACCCGCAACACGGCGGGCCACTGGGCCGACTGATTCCCTTTTGCCTGTTTCATGCATCTGCGCGGGCACCTTCGGGTGCCCGCCGCGTCTGGAAATTTCCGCCGATGTCCACCACTGCCGCTGCTGCCAAACCTGCCTCTGCCGTCAGCGTGCCGCTGGCGCTGGCGGCGGTCTATCTGATCTGGGGCTCCACCTATCTTGCCATCCGCTTCGCGCTGGAGGGCGGTTTCCCGCCGTTCCTGCTGGGCGGCGTGCGCTTCCTCGTCGCCGGCAGCTTGATGTACGTCGTCCTGCGCTGGCGCAAGGTGCCGGCGCCGACCCGTGCGCAGTGGCGCAACCTCGCGGTGATGGGGGTGTTGCTGCTGCTGCTGGGCAACGGCATGGTCAATCTCGGCGAGCAGACGGTGTCGTCCGGCATGACCGCGGTGATCGTGTCGTCGTCGGCGTTGTGGATGGGCGTGTTCGCGGCGCTGCGCGGGCATCGGCCCAGCGTGCTGGAATGGCTGGGGCTGGGCATCGGTTTTCTCGGCGTGCTCTGGCTCAGCACCGGCGGCAGCCTGGCAGGAACGCCGATGGGACTGGTGGCGCTGTTGCTGGCTTCGCTGGCATGGTCGTTTGGTTCGATCTGGAGCAAGGGCCGCGATCTGCCATCGCCGTTCATGACCTCGGCCGGGCAGATGCTGTGCGGCGGGGTGGCGATGGTGGTGCTGGGCGCGGTATTGGGTGAGCGCTTCCATGGCCTGCCCACGGCGCATGCGATCGGCGCGTTCTGGTATCTGGTGGTGCTGGGGTCGCTGGCCGGGTTTTCGGCGTATATCTGGCTGCTGCACCATGTGCGGCCGGCGCTGGCCACCAGCTATGCCTATGTCAATCCGGCGATCGCGGTGGTGCTGGGTGCGCTGCTGGCGCACGAGCGCTTCGGCGCTCGCGAGATGGCGGCGATGGCGGTGATCCTGCTGGGGGTGGTGCTGATCACGCTGGCCAAGGTGTTTGAAAACAAGACGGCCGAGAGGAAGCCGGCATGATCGCGACGAACCCCGCCGAGCGTGCGCGCGGCACCTGGGTGGCGGTGGGCACCTTCGTGCTGTGGGGGCTGGCGCCGCTGTACTGGCATCTGCTGAAAGCGGTGCCGTCGCTGCAGATCGTGCTGCACCGGGTGGTCTGGAGCGCGCTGCTGGTGGCGGGGTTTCTGTTCTGGCGCGATGGCCGCCATTGGTTCCGCGCGGTGCTGGCCGGCCAGCCGCGGCTGTGGTGGATGCTGCTGCTCAGCGGCGTGCTGATTTCCTGCAACTGGGGGTTGTACATCTGGGCGGTGAACGCCGGCCACGTGGTGGAAACCGCGCTGGGCTACTTCATCAACCCCTTGCTCAACGTGGTGATCGGGGTGCTGTTCCTGCACGAGCGCCTGCGCCCCCTGCAATGGCTCTCGGTGGCGATTGCCGCCGCCGGCGTGCTGTGGCTGACCGTGCAATACGGCAGCTTTCCGTGGATCGCGGTTGCACTGGCATTGTCCTTCGGCCTGTACGGTGTACTGCGCAAACTGGCGCATGTGGATTCGGTGGCGGGGCTGGGAGTGGAGAGCGCCTATCTGTTCCTGCCGGTGCTGGGCTGGCTGCTGTGGAGCGAATTCCACGGCGACGGCGGCTTCCTGGCGCTGGGTGGCGGGCCCGGCTACGGCGCGGCGGCGAATGCCTTGCTGGTGCTGTCGGGGCTGGTGACCGCGCTGCCGCTGGTGGGCTTTGCCTACGCGGTGCGGCGGATCTCGCTGACGTCGGTGGGCCTGCTGCAATACATCGCCCCCACCTTGCAGTTCCTGATCGGCGTGTTCGTGCTGGGCGAGGCGTTCGACCGCAACCGCCTGGTCGGTTTCGCCTGCATCTGGCTGGCGCTGCTGGTGTTCGTCATCGACGGGCTGCGCAAGCCGCAACCCGCCGAGGTGGGCGAGCTGGCGTAAGCCGGCTCAGGCCGCGCGCAGGGCCTCGGTCACCGGCAGCCGTGCGGCCCGCAGTGCCGGGAACAGGCCACCGACCAGACCAATCCCCAGTGCCCATTTCAGCCCCGTCCACAACAGTTCCGGCGAGACCCGGAACTGGAACACCACTTGGCTGAAGTTGTTGCCCAGCGTGCTCACGGTGTGGCCGTTGAAGCCCAGCCACGCAATCGTCGCGCCGACCAGCCCGCCCAGCAGCGCCAGCAGCAGGGTTTCCAGCATCACCGCGGTCACCACCGGCAGGCCACGAAAACCCAGCGCACGCAAGGTGGCGATCTCGCGGGCACGCCCGGCCACCGCCGCATACATGCTGTTGAGCGCGCCGAACACCGCGCCGATCGCCATGATGGTGCCGATCACCGAACCCAGTATCGTGATCAGCTTGGTCAAGCCAGCCGATTGCTTGCCGTAATAGGTGCGGGTGGTGTCGATATCCAATTTCAGGCGCGGGTCGGCGGCCAGTGCGGCTTTCAGCTGCTTGAAGCCGGTCTTGCCGGCCAGTTTCACCGTCATCGACTGATATGCACCGCGCTGGTAGGCCGGGCCCAGCACGTCGGCATCGGTCCACAGTTCGGAATCGTGCGAATCCTTCGCCTCGAACACGCCCACCACCGTCCATTGCTGGTTGGCCAGCTTCAACTGCTTGCCCACGTCCAGATCACGGAACTGCTGCTGCGCGCCACGGCCAATCACGATTTCGCGCAGGCCCGGCGTGAACTTGCGGCCCTGCACCAGTTTCAGCTGCGGGCGCAGCGCCCAGGCCGACGGGCCCACGCCGCGGAACTGCACGTTGACGTCGCTGCCATCCTTCTTGCTGACCAGATTCACCACCTGCGACAGCTCCGGCGAGGCCAGTGGGCGGCCATCGGCACCCTTCGCAATCCCCGGCAACGCACCGATCAGCGGCACCTGGTCGCGGGTGATGACGGAATTGGTTTCCGCCTGCGAGCCGGCGCGCAGCAGGATCGCGGTGTCGTCGCTGCCGGTCTGGTTGAGGGTGGCCTTGAAGCCTTCGCCCATCGCCAGCATCGCCACCAGCACGCCCACCACCCCGGCAATGCCGACCACGATGACCAACGATGCACCCCAGCGCTGCGGCAGGCTGGCGATGCCGATTTTCGCCGCCTCCCGCGCCAGCCGCCCGCTGCGGGTCAGCAGCAGCCACAGCGTGATGGCAACCACCAGCGCCAGCACGCCCGGCCACGGCAGCCAGATCCACGCGGCAAGCCCCAGCGCCAGCAACAACACGGTGAACAAGCCGGAAAAAAAGCGTTTCATGTCTTGATCCTCTCAACGTCCAGCCAGTGCATCCACGATGTTCAAGCGCATCCCGCGCAACGCCGGCAGCAGACCCACGCAGGCGCCGATGGCCAGCATCAGCGCCAGCCCCGTCAACCAGGTCTGTGCCAGCAAGCCGGGCAGCTGGATCATCCCGCCACTGGCAGCACTGACCATCGGCACGATGGCGCTGGCCAGCAGCAGGCCCGTCATTCCGCCCAGCACCACCAGCAGCACCGATTCGGCCAGCACCAGCCACAGCACGCTGCGGTCGGAAAAGCCGATTGTCTTGAGCACCGCCAGCTCCGGGATGCGCTCGCGCACCGCTTGCGCCATGGTGTTGCCGGTCAGCAGCAGCAAGGTGAAGAACACCGCCCCCATGATCGCGGTCACGATCAGGCCGATATCGGCGAATTGTTTGGCGAAGGCCTGGTTGAATGCCTGCTCGCTCTGGGTCCTGGTTTCGTGGTCGGAGTTTTCGCTGAGGCGGTCGATGGCATGCGCCATCCTGTCGGTGGCCGCGCCTTTGGCCGGCTGCACGATGAACCAGCCCACCCGGCCTTTCACGTAGTCGTTGGCTTCGTCGAAATACTTCCAGTGGAAGAACAGCACGTTCTCCTGCGCCTTCTGCCTGGGGTCATCCACCGTGTAGATGCCGCGCAGGGTGAACTGCCAGTCGTTGCTGCCGTGGGTGGGGAAGATGGTGGCCTGCAGCGGAATGGTGTCGCCCACTTTCCAGCCGTGCCGCTTGGCCAGGGACGCACCCACAATCGCGCCGCGGCGGTCGTCCAGCCACGCCTGTTTCTGCGCCGGCGGCAGCTTGAATTCCGGATACAGGTCCAGATAGTCGGGGCTGACGCTGAAGTTGGCGAAGAAGTTTTTCGGGTCGCGGTAGATGCCGCCGAACCATGCCGCAAACGCCGCCTGCTTGACCCCCGGCACCGCGCGGATCTGCTCGGTGAGGCTGTACGGCAGCATCTGCGTGATCGACAGCCGCGACATCGTCACCATCCGATTGGCGCCGGCCACGTCGCCGCCGGAATTGAACGCCACCCGCACGGAATCCAGCATCCCGAACAGCAGGAACGCGGCGGTGACCGAGAGCAGGGTGAGCAGGGTGCGGGTCTTGCTGCGTGCCAGCGCGGCCCAGATCAGATGGAGATATTTCATGGCGATGTCCTCACGCCAGCTGCGCGGCTTGATCCACCAGCACGCCCTTGTCCAGATGCAAGGTGTGGGTGGCGTACTCGGCGGCCTTGGGGTCGTGGGTCACCATCACGATGGTCTTGCCGTGCACCCGGTTGAGTTCCTGCAGCAGGCCCAGGATGTCCTCGGCGGAAGCGCGATCCAGGTCGCCGGTGGGTTCGTCGCAGATCAGCAAGGTGGGGTCGGAGACGATGGCCCGCGCGATCGCCACACGCTGCTGCTGGCCACCGGACAGCTCGTTCGGGTGGTGTTTGCCACGGTCGGCCAGGCCCACCAGTTGCAGCGCAACGCCGGCGTTTTGCCTGCGCTGCGCTGCGGAGAGCGAGGTCAGCAGCAATGGCAACTCGACATTCTTCTGCGCGGTCAGCGTCGGCATCAGGTTGTAGAACTGGAACACGAAGCCGACGTGGTTGCTGCGCCACTGCGCAAGCTGCCCGGCACGCATCGCGTCGATGCGCTGACCAGCGATGTCGATTTCGCCACTGGTCGGCGAATCCAGCCCGCCGATCAGGTTCAGCAGCGTGGTCTTGCCGGAGCCTGACGGCCCCATCAGGGCGACGAAATCCCCTTCGGCGATGTCGAGGTCGATGCCGCGCAGCACATCGACCTTTTCCGGGCCGCGCTGGTAGGTCTTGTGCAGGTTACGGGTGCTGACGAGGATGGACATGGCGTTTCCTTCTTGGGATTTCCCTCTCCCCTGCGGGGAGAAGGGAAGTGTGGTTGTCATTCATCGCTGGTCTCACGCGTCACCGTCACGCGCGCGCCATCGGCCAGTGCTTCCGGCGGCTCCAGTACCACCTGCTCGCCACCGGCCAGGCCGCTGAGCACTTCGCGGTCATCACCCAGGGTGCGGCCCAGAGTCAGCGTGCGCTGCACGGCCTTGCCGGCGTTGACCACAAAGGCCACCGCCTTGTCGTTGCGGTGGGTGACGGCGCTGGCGGGAATCAGCACGCCCGGTTTGGCGGTGGCCTGCGCCGGCGGTGCATCTTCCAGGAAACTCACCCGTGCACCCATGTCCGGTACGATCCGCGGATCGCCCCTGGCATCCAGCGCAACCCGCACCTTCACCGTGGCCTTGCCGCGGTCGGCAGCAGGAATGATGGCGATGACATGGCCGGGGATCTTCCAGTCCTGGTAGGCATTGAGCACGGTTTCGGTGCGCATGCCGGCCTTGACCCGGCCGATGAAGGACTCGCCCACTTCCACTTCGGTTTCCAGCGAGTTCATGTCGACGATGGTGCCGATGCCGGTGCGGGTGAAGCCGCCGCCGGCCGACAGTGGCGACACGATCTCGCCCGGCTGCGCCGACTTGGCGATCACCACGCCGGCGAACGGTGCGCGCACGATGGTGTTGTCCACCCCGTTGTCGGAAATGCGCAGTGCATCGCGCGCCACCTGGGCATTGCGCTGCGCGGTGGTCAGTTGTGCGCGCAGGGCATCGCGCTGGGCGATGGCCTGATCGTTCTGCGATTTCGAGACCAATTGCTGCTGGCTCAAGGTGAACAGTCGCGCGGCATCGGCTTCGGCCTGCTGCAACTGCGCCTGCACGCTGGCGATCTGGCTTCGTGCGGCGGCCAGCTGCGAGGCCGACAACGTGCGCTGGGCATCGGCATCCACCGGATCCAGATGTGCCAGCACTTGTCCTGCTTCGACTTTCTGGCCCTCCTCGATCAGGACATCGCGCACCTTGCCGGTGACCTTGGCCGAAACCGTGGCCATGCGCCGCGCCACCACGTAACCAGTGGCGTCCAGCACCGAGGCGTTGGCGCTTGCACCGGTGCCGATCGCGGTGGCTTCGGCCGTCTGCACGGTCGGCCCCTTGCTGCCACGCAGCGCCATGAACCCGATGCCGGCGATGACCAGCACGCCGGCCGCCGCCAGCGCGAGCCGCAGTCGCTGGCGCGACGGTGTCGGTGTCGGCGTGCTGCGGTTGATCTTCAACGAATTGAGCAGGTCGGTGTTGCTGGTCATTGGCGTGATGGGCAAGTGGAAATGTGCGGATTGTGCCTGCACTTCACGTCATTCCCCGCTGGGTGGTGCGTGGAGTGGCGGCACGGGTTGCAGTGTGCGGGCGGCAGCACCGGACGTCCGCTGACAACTGTCATGGCATTGCGCTGACGACTGCGGATGCCGGCCCGGCGTTGCAGGCGAGAGGATGGGCACCTTCCGCGAACGAGGATGGACAGGATGGAAACCGTGAATCCGGTACTGGCGCAGTTGCGCGGCGTCGGCAAACGCTATGGCTCGCTGCAGGCACTGGACGGCATCGATCTGACCCTGCGCGGCGGCGAATTGCTGGCTCTGCTGGGGCCCAACGGGGCCGGCAAGACCACCGCGATCGGGCTGCTGCTGGGCCTGATCCGCGCCGATGCCGGCAGTGTGGAATTGTTCGGGCGCGACCCGCAGGACATCGCCGCCCGCCGCAACATCGGGGTGATGCTGCAGGACGCGCAGTTGCCTGAAACGCTGCGCGTGGGCGAGCTGATCCGGCTCACCGCCAGCTACTATCCCGCCCCGCGCAGCGTGGCCGAAAGTGCGGCGCTGGCGGGCGTGGAAGACCTGCTGCAGCGGCCTTATGGCAAGCTCTCCGGCGGCCAGCAGCGGCGCGTGCAGTTTGCGCTGGCACTGTGCGGTCGGCCGCGCCTGCTGTTCCTGGACGAGCCCACCGTGGGCATGGACATCGACGCCCGGCAGAAGCTCTGGGCCGCGATCCGCCACCTGCTGGCCGAAGGCAATGCGGTGGTGCTGACCACCCACTATCTGGAAGAGGCCGAAGCGCTGGCGACGCGCGTCTGCGTGATGGCGCGCGGCAAGGTGGTCAGCGAAGGCAGCGTGGACACCCTGCGTGCCCGCATCGCCCGCAAGCGCGTGTGGTGCAGCAGCGCGCTGCCGCTGGCCGAGGTGGCCGCCTGGCCGGAAGTGGCCGAGGCCGGCAGCGATGGCGAGCGGCTGTGTCTTGCCACCGAATACCCGGAGCTGCTGGTGCGCCGCCTGTTGGACGCGGACGTCACGCTGACGGCGCTGGAAGTGCGCGCCGCCGGCCTGGCCGAAGTCTTCACCGAGCTCACCCGAAACGACAACCTGCAGTTGCAGGAGGCCGCATGATGAACACCGTTTCCGTCCTGGCCATGCCGCGCCAGCGCCTCGTGGCCGCCTATCTGGAAGAAGCCCGCAGCGAGCTGCGGCGCTATCTGCGCAATCCCGGCTTCCTGTTGCCGATCATCCTGTTTCCGAACGTGTTCTATCTGATGTTCGGGGTTCTGTTGAACCACGGCAATGGCGAGGCGGGGCGCTACATGCTGGCCAGTTACAGCAGCTTCGGGGTGATGGCGCCGGGGTTGTTCGGTTTCGGCGTGTCACTGGCGCTGGAGCGCGGCAGTGGCCTGCTGACGCTCAAACGCGCATTGCCGATGCCGCCGGGGGCATACCTGCTGGGCAAGATGTTGATGGCGATGTGCGTGGCGGCGGCGGTGGGCGCATTGCTGCTGTGGTTGGCGCTGGGTGTGGCGCAGGCGAAGGTGACGTCGATCCAGGCGGCGCAGTTGCTGTTGATCGATGTGTTCGGCGTGCTGCCGTTTTGCGCGCTCGGGTTGTTCGTCGGCACCCTGCTGAAAGGCCAGGGTGCGCCCGGCCTGCTCAACATGGTCTACCTGCCGATGGCCTTCCTGTCCGGGCTGTGGTTCCCGCTGGCGATGATGCCGAAGCTGTTGCAGACCCTGGCCCCGGCCTGGCCCAGCTATCACCTGAACGCACTGGCGCTGTCGGTGGTGGGTTTCGATACCGGTGCCCGCTGGCCGCATGCGCTGGCATTGCTGGTCTTCACGGCGGGGTTCTTGCTGCTGGCCGCGCGCCGCCTGCGCCGCCATGGTTGAGGCACGTGCATTCGAAACGCTCCGGTAGGATGCGCGCATGAACATGCCCGCGTGGCTGCGTCGCCACTTCACACCTGCACCGGATTCGGCAGCGGCGGCCGACATCCGGCGCGGCAAGTCGCCGTGGACCGGCGGCATCCATCTGCTGTGGTCGCTGTGGGTGTTTTTCACGCCGCTGTTCGGCGAGGGCTACAGCCTGCGCTGGGGCGTGTTGACCCTGGTTTCGTACCCTCTATTCCTGTGGCTGTATGCGCGAACCCTGATCGGTCCGCGCCGCCATGGCTGGCGCTACGCGCTGGCGATGGCGGCACTGAGCCTGCTGTTGCTGCGCTGGTACCCGGCGGGCCTGAGCTACTTCGTGTTCGGTTGCGTGATGTTGCGGGTGTCGGAACAGTGCCCCAGCTACCGGAGTTACGCGCTGCAACTGCTGGCGATGAATCTGGTGTATGTCGCGGTGGCGATGTGGATCGGGTATCCGAAGTCGCTGTGGTTGTGGGTGCCGGTGATGACCTTCGTGATCGGCACCATCATCAATGTCGAACATGCCAGCCAGGAAAAAGACGCCGCGCTGGCGCTGTCGCAGGACGAAGTGCGGCGGCTGGCCGCCACCGCCGAACGCGAGCGCATCGGTCGCGACCTGCACGACTTGCTGGGGCACACGCTGTCGCTGATCACCCTGAAGCTGGAGCTGTCGCGCAAATTGTTCGAACGTGACCCGGCCAGCGCCCGCCGCGAGCTGGAAGAGGCCGAGTGCGTGGCGCGCGAAGCCCTGGCGCAGGTGCGCAGCGCAGTCACCGGCATCCGCGCCACCGACCTCGCCGCCGAACTGGCCTCGGCGCGGTTGCTGCTGGAATCGGCGCAGGTGCAATTGGATTACGCCGCGCCGCCACAAGGGCTACCGCCCGCAGCGGAACGCGCACTGGCACTGTTGCTGCGCGAGGCGGTGACCAACATCTCGCGTCACGCGCAGGCCACCCAGACGCAGATCGAGTTCGTGCGCGAGGCGGCAGCGGTGCAGATGCACATCAGCGACAACGGGCGCGGCGGTGTCAGCGCGGAAGGCAACGGCTTGGGCGGCATGCGCGAGCGCATGCGTGAGCTGGGTGGCAGTCTCAGCGTGGACTCGCCGCGCGGGGCCGGCACCCGCGTGCTGGTGCGGATTCCGCTGCACTGGCAGGAACCTCTGCTGCCGCTGCGTGCGGTAGGCGCGCTGCCACGTGATGCAGCGATCCAGGTGCAGGCATGATCCGCATCCTGCTGGCCGAAGACCAGGCGATGCTGCGCGGCGCGCTGGCCTCGCTGCTGTCGCTGGAATCGGACATCGACGTGGTCGGCACCGCCGCCGATGGCGAAGCGGCCTGGCGCGAACTGCAACGCCTCAAGCCCGATGTGCTGGTGTCCGACATCGAAATGCCCGGCCTCACCGGGCTGGAGCTGGCGCAACGCATCGCCCGCCACGAACTGCCGATGCAGGTGGTGATCGTCACCACCTTCGCCCGTGCCGGCTTCCTGCGGCGCGCGCTGGATGCCGGCGTGCGCGGCTATCTGCTGAAGGACGCGCCGGCCGAACAGCTGGCCGATGCCATCCGCAGCGTGCACCGCGGCGGGCGTGCCATCGACCCGCAGCTGGCGCTGGAAGCCTGGGGCGAAGCCGATCCGCTGACCGACCGCGAGCGGCAGGCGCTGCGCCTGGCCGGCGAGGGCCTGTCCGCCGGCGACATCGCCCAGCAACTCAACCTCTCGCACGGCACCGTGCGCAACTACCTGTCGGAAGCCATCGGCAAGCTCGGCGTCGGCAACCGCATCGAGGCGTATCGACTGGCGCGGCAGAAGGGGTGGCTGTAGCGCCGGAAGCCTTCGTACCCCTCTCCCGGCGCTGCGCGCCACCCTCTCCCACAAGGGGAGAGGGGACAAGCCGTGCGGAATCGTTCTTCCCTCTCCCCTTGTGGGAGAGGGTGCCCGAAGGGCGGGAGAGGGGTGCTCTTTAACTTGCGGGAGATAGGCAGGAACGTCGGCAGGCGCAAGGCCTCAGCCACCCTGCGTCTTCAATAGCGCATACGCCGCGCGCAGGCCCATCGCCTCGCCGCCGGCAGGGCGGCCGGGGCGGTCGCTGTCGTTCCAGGCGTAGACATCGAGATGCGCCCAGCGGGTGCCTTCGCTGACGAAGCGTTCCAGGTACAGCGCGGCGGTGACGCTGCCGGCCATGGTGGTGTTGCTGCTGTTGGCGAGATCGGCGATGCCGCTGGTGAGGTAGCGCAGGTACGGCCGCCACAGCGGCATCCGCCACAACGGGTCACGCGCCTGCATGCCGGCGCGCAGCCAGGCGTCGGCCAGGGCGTCGTCGTTGGCGTACAGCGCCGGCAG
This sequence comes from Lysobacteraceae bacterium, assembly GCA_028868545.1. GTDB lineage: Bacteria > Pseudomonadota > Gammaproteobacteria > Xanthomonadales > Xanthomonadaceae > Thermomonas. The sequence continues at coordinate 21,744 of JAGWUF010000040.1, forward strand.
GTCCGGGCCCAGCGCGATGCGCGCGGCACCGGTGAGGGTGGCGAAGTCCAGCAGCAGGTCGGGTGCCAGCTCGCAGGCGCGGGTGAGCGCGTCGCACAGCACCAGCCGGCCTTCGGCGTCGGTGTTGTCGATCTCCACGCTCACGCCCTTGCGGGTGGTGATGATGTCGCCGGGGCGGAACGCGTTCGGGCCCACCGCGTTTTCGACGGCGGCGATCAGCAGGGTGATGCGCAGGCGCAGCTTGCGCGCCATCACCAGTTCGGCCAGTGCCAGCGCGTGCGCCGCGCCGCCCATGTCCTTCTTCATGTTGCGCATGCCGGCGGCGGCTTTCAGATCCAGCCCGCCGGTGTCGAAGCACACGCCCTTGCCGCACAGCACGATGTGTGGATGCGAAGCCTCGCCCCAGGTCAATTCAAGCAGGCGCGGCGCGCGATGGCTGGCCCGGCCGACCGCGTGGATGGCGGGGTAGTTGTGCGCCAGCAGGTCGTCGCCGGCGATCACCGCGAGTTGCGCGCCATGCGCCTGCGCGATGCTGCGCGCGGTGGCTTCCAGTTCGTCCGGGCCCATGTGTTCGGTGGGCGTGTTGACCAGATCGCGCACGCGCACGCAGGCGGCCAGCAGGGCGAGCACTTCAGCATCGACGTCCCCCACCAGTTGCGCCGGCACCGGCTTGCCGGCTTTGTAGCGGTCGAAGCGGTACCGGCCCAGGCCCCAGCCCAGTTGCAGTGCACGCAACGCGTCGGCATCGCGCAGGCCCATCGCTTGCCAGTCGCCTGCCGGCAGCGCCCGCGGTGCATGCGCATAGGCATGCGGATCCAGTGCGTCCTCGACACCCAGCACCGCGCCGGCCACGCGGCCCTCGGCATCG
>JAGWUF010000091.1 GCA_028868545.1 Lysobacteraceae bacterium
CCGGCACGCTGGTGGCGTTCGTTGCAGTTTCGGTCTGCATGCTGGTGTTGCGCCAGCGCGATCCGCTGCGCCAGCGCGTGTTCCGCGCGCCGCTGGCGTGGGTGATCGGGCCGGTGGCCATCCTCGGTTGCGCCTACCTGTTCACCAGCCTGCCCACCCGGACCCAGCTGTGGTGCCTGTTGTGGAATGCGTTCGGGCTGCTGGTGTACCTGCTGTACGCGCGCCGCAACAGCCTGCTGGCGAACAGCGCCAACGCCTGAGTGCAGTGACGATGGTCGCCGACGCCCGCCCGCGCGCGATCGCGCTGATGGGGCCCACTGCGTCGGGCAAGAGCGCCTGCGCGCTCGACCTGGCGCAGCGGCTGGGTGGCGAGATCGTCAGCGTCGATTCGGCGCTGGTCTATCGCGGGCTGGACATCGGCGCGGCCAAGCCCACCCGCGCCGAACAGGCGCTGGTGCCGCATCATTTGATCGATGTCTGCGACCCGTGGCAGCCGTATTCGGCTGCGGAGTTCGCACAGGCGGCGCGGGCCGCCATCGACGGCATCGTCGCGCGCGGCAAGCTGCCGATTCTGGCCGGCGGCACCGGGCTGTATTTCCGCGCGCTGCTGGAAGGCCTGTCCGACATGCCTGAAGCGGACGCTGCGCTGCGTGCCGCGCTGGCCGACGAGGCCGCCGCGCATGGCTGGGCGGCGCTGCATGCGCAGTTGGCGCAGGTCGACCCTGAGGCGGCGGCGCGCATCCATGCCACCGACGCGCAGCGCATCCAGCGCGCGCTGGAAGTGTTCCGCCTGAGCGGCCGCCCGATCAGCGACTGGCAGCGCCACGCACGCGGCACGCGGTTGCCGTTGCGGGTGCTCAAGCTGGTGCTGGCACCGGCCGAGCGCAGCAGCTTGCACACACGCATCGCGCAACGCTTCGACGCGATGCTGGCGGCGGGTTTCCTCGACGAAGTCCGCGCCCTGCGCGCGTTGCCGGAACTCGCCGCGCATCCGCGGCCACTGGATCTGCCGGCCCTGCGCGCGGTGGGCTACCGGCAGGCGTGGGACTATCTGGGCGGTGCCGCCACGGCCGGACAATTCCGCGAGCGCGCCATCGCCGCCACCCGCCAGCTGGCCAAGCGCCAGTACACCTGGCTGCGCGGCGAGCTGGACGCGCGCTGGTTCGACCCAGCCACCCAGACGGCGGCGCTGGCAGCGGCAGTGCGCCTGTTTCTGCGCTAACATCGACCGGCCCGCCGCTGCCGGACGGGCAGGGCCGGGGAATTGCCACCGGCATCGGCCCGGACGAACAACAACAACACGACAGCCACGGGGAATCCATGTCGAAGTCGCAATCCTTGCAGGATCCTTTCCTGAACGCCCTGCGCCGCGAGCGCGTGCCGGTGTCCATCTATCTGGTCAACGGCATCAAATTGCAGGGCACGGTCGAATCGTTCGACCAATTCGTGGTGCTGCTGCGCAATACCGTCAGCCAGATGGTGTACAAGCACGCCATTTCCACCGTGGTGCCGGCGCGCAATGTGCGCATCAGTGGCGGTGCCGAGGCAGCCGAAGCCGAAGCGGACGCGGCTGCGGCCGAATGATGTGCGTGTGGCGGGGCTTGCAATCGCGGGTTGCCGCCCGCATCTGTTAGCCGATGCCCACCCAATTGTTCGAACGTTCGCGCGGCGGTGAAAACGCGCTGCTGATCCAACCCCACGCCTACGGCCCGCCGGCCGAAGGCGTGCTGGACGAGTTCGCCGAACTGGCGCGTTCGGCCGGTGCCCGCGTGGCCGCCACCGTGCTGGCGCGGATCGACAAACCCAACCCGTCCATCCTGATCGGCAGTGGCAAGCTGGACGAGGTGAAGGCCGCCTGCGATGCCGTCGGTGCCGACCTGGTATTGGTCAACCACGCCCTCAGCCCCATCCAGGAACGCAATCTTGAAAAAGCGCTGGAACGCCGGGTGGTGGATCGCACCGGGCTGATCCTGGACATCTTCGCCCAGCGCGCGCGCAGCCACGAAGGCAAGTTGCAGGTGGAACTGGCGCAGCTGCGCCACATGGCCACCCGGCTGGTGCGCGGCTGGACCCACCTGGAGCGCCAGCGCGGCGGCGCCATCGGCCTGCGCGGCCCCGGCGAAACCCAGCTGGAAACCGACCGCCGGTTGCTGCAGAAGCGCATGGAAATGCTGCAGAAGCGGCTGGAAAAGGTCGAAGTGCAGCACACCCAGATGCGCCGCGCGCGGGTGCGCAGCGAACTTCCGCGTGTTGCATTGGTGGGCTACACCAACGCCGGCAAGTCGACCTTGTTCAATGCGCTGACCGGTGCCGACGCCTACGCCGCCGATCAATTGTTCGCCACGCTCGATCCCACCGTGCGCCGGATCACGTTGCCCGGCGGAGGCGTCGTGCTGGCCGATACCGTCGGCTTCGTGCGCGACCTGCCGCACGAACTGGTGGCCGCGTTCCGTTCCACGCTGAGCGAGGCGCGTGAGGCCGACCTGCTGCTGCACGTGGTCGATGCCGACGACCCGCTGCGCGACGAGCGCATGGCCCAGGTGGATGCGGTGCTGCACGACATCGATGCCGGTGACATTCCGCAGTTGCTGGTGTTCAACAAGATCGACCGCATCGACGGTGCCAGCCCGCGCATCGACCAGCGCGAACACGTCGCCAGTGCGGTGTGGTTGTCGGCCCGCGATGGCGATGGCCTGCAGCTGCTGCGCGACGCCCTGTGCGAACGCCTGGGGTTGCGGCGCATTCTCGGCGAGGTCACCCTGCCCACCGATGCCGGCCGCCTGCGCGCGCGCCTGCATGCATTGGGTGCGATTCGCAGCGAAACCCATGACGCCGATGGCTGGCAGCTGCAGGTGGATCTGCCGCTGCAGGATGCCACCCGGCTTGCCACCCAATCCGATGGCGCCCCCTTGCGCCCCCTGTTGCCGGCCGTCGTGCCGCTGCTTCCCGTAGAATCCGACGCATGACCACACACGACAGCAGCCCGCGCGGGCTCAAAGCACTCTGGATGGCCTGGAATCGGCCTGGCGGCTCGTCCGGCAATGCCGCCGGCGGTGGCATCGGTCGCTTCCTGAGCCAGCTTCCCGATCTTGGTGGCGGAAGCCCGCTGCGCTGGGTGGGGCTGGCGTTCGCCTTGTGGCTGGCGTTCAACTGCTTCGTGCTGGTGGCCGAGCAGCAACGCGGCGTGGTGCTGCGGTTCGGTGAATTCGACCGGGTCATGCAACCTGGCCCCAATTTCAAGTTGCCCTGGCCGATCGAGTCGGTGACCAAGGTCAATGCCACCCAGATCAAGAATTACGAAGCCAGCGTGCCGGTGCTGACCCGTGACGAGAACATCGTCGATGTGTCGATCAACGTGCAGTACAAGGTGGCCGATCCCAAGCTCTACCTGTTCGGTACCCGTGATGGCGACGAAGTACTGAAGCAGGCGGCGTTGAGCACCGTGCGCGAGCAGGTGGGCCGTTCCGACCTGGACACCGTGCTGGGTGCGCGCGAGCAATTGGCGGTTTCGGCGCGCGAGCGCCTGCAGAAGTCGCTGGAGGCCTATCGCACCGGTCTGCAGGTGACCGAATTGAACCTGCCCGATGCGCGCCCGCCGCAGCAGGTCAAGCCGGCGTTCGATGACGTCAACAGTGCGCAGCAGGACCAGCAGCGGCTGATCTCGGAAGCGCGTGCCTACGCCGCCAAGATCGTGCCCGAAGCGCGCGGCCAGGCCGCGCGCGTGCGCACGGTGGCGGCAGGTTACAAGACCGCGGAGATCGCCCGCGCCACCGGTGATGCCGAGCGCTTCAGCCTGTTGGTGACGCAGTACAAGGGCGCGCCCGACGTGACCCGCAAGCGGCTGTGGCTGGAAACCGTGCAAGACATCCTGGCGCGCAACCGCGTGGTGGTGGGGGGCGATGGCCGGCAACTGGTGTACGTGCCGATGCCGGGGGGTGGCCAGCCGGCCGCACCAGCACCGGCCGTGTTGCCGGAACTGGTATCGCCCCCGGTGCAGGTCAATGCGGCAACCGGAGATTCGGCACGCCAGGGCCGCAGTGGTCGCCCGGTCGGGCGTGAGGAGGTGGTGCGATGAAATTCCCCGCATGGATGGCGGCCGTGGTGGCGGCGCTGGTGCTGCTGATGGGCTCGATGTTCGTGGTCAGCGAAGGGCATACCGCCATCGTCCTGAACATGGGCCGGGTGTCGCGGGTCAACCTGCAGCCGGGCCTGCATTTCAAGTGGCCGCTGGTGGAAAGTGCGCGCGTGTTCGACCGCCGCCTGCAGGTGCTGCCGGCCGAGCCCGAGCGTTACCTGACGTCCGAACGCAAGGACGTCAGCGTGGACTTCTTCGCGGTCGGCCAGATCGAGGATGCCCGCGCCTTCTATCGCGCCACCGGTGGCGACGAGAGCGCGGCGGTTGCGCGCCTGGCACCGATCATCCGCGACGCGCTGCGCAACGAGATCAACGCCCGCACCCTGCAGCAGGCGGTATCGGGCGATCGCTCCGAGATCGTCAAGAGCCAGCTGGGCGTGATCAATCGTGGCGCGTCCACCCTGGGTATCCGCATCCTCGATCTGCGCATCAAGCAGCTCGACCTGCCCACCGACAGCCGGGTCATCGACGACGTCTACAACCGCATGCGCGCGCAGCGCCAGCAGGTGGCCAGCCGCCTGCGTGCCGAAGGTGAAGAGCAGGCCAACGAAGTGCGTGCCGGTGCCGACCGCGACCAGCAGGTGATCCTGGCCGAAGCCGAGCGCGACGCGCAGAAGCTGCGCGGCGAAGGTGATGCCGAAGCGGCGCGCATCTACGCCGATGCGGCCAACCGCGACCCCGGTTTCTATGCCTTCCAGCGCAGCCTGGAGGCCTACCGCAAGGCGTTCTCCGGAAACGACAGCCTGATCGTGCTGGAGCGCAATGACCCGTTCCTGCAGTACATGCGTTCGGATCGCTGATGTCCGCGCTGTGGGCGGCACTG
>JAGWUF010000092.1 GCA_028868545.1 Lysobacteraceae bacterium
CGGTCGGCGATGGAGTTGGGCGCGAAGCCGCCGAACACCACCATGTGGATCGCGCCGATGCGCGCGCAGGCCAGCATGGCGATGGCCGCCTCGGGGATCATCGGCAGGTAGATGGTGACGCGGTCGCCCTTGCCCACGCCGAGGTTGCGCAGCGCGTTGGCCAGCTTGCACACGCGGGCGTGCAGCTCGCGGTAGGTGAGCTTCTGCACCGGCGTGTCCGGGCTGTCCGGCTCGAAGATCAGCGCGACCTTGTCGCCGTCTTTTTCCAGGTGGCGATCCAGGCAGTTCACGCTGGCATTGAGCTCGCCGTCTTCGAACCAGCGGATGCGGAAATCACGCAGGTCGTAGCTGACGTTCTTGAGGATGGTGGGGGCCTTGTACCAGTCCAGCCGCTTGGACATTTCGCCCCAGAACGCGTCGGGGTTGTCCTGCGCCTGCGTGTAGGCGCTTTCGTAGGCGGCGCGGTCGATGTTGGCCTGTGCCGCGAACGCCGGTTCCACCGGATAGATGTCGCTCATCGTGCTTTCTCCCTTCGCCATGCCGGCGTTGCCACGTTCCGCAAGTGTGCCGCATCCATGCTGCTGCGTCGCAGCAAACGCATTAGACCTTGGTCGAAACCAGCCACGATCTTCGACTAATGGCGAATAGGCGCGCATTGCGACAAGCCGCAGTCTCGCTGCGTGCACTGTCCTTGGGAGGGGAACGATGAACGCACGCACCATCCGCAAGCCGCTGGCGCTTGCGATCACGGCGGCACTGCTGCTGCCCGGCATGGCCTTCGCGCAGACCGCGAAAGAGCAGGAACTGGAGGCGCGCGTCGCCCAGCTGGAAGCGCAGGTGCAGGCACTGCTGGGCGCACAGCAACAGCAGCAGGCGGCGATTGTGCAGCAGCAGGGCACGCTCGCGCAGGCACAGGCCAGGCTCGACGCCGTGCAGGTGGCGCAGGCCGACGGCAAGCCGAAGCTCCAGTCGGCGCCGATTCTGGCCAGCGGCAACCCGGACGCACGCTTCAGTTTCGGCGGCTTCATCAAGCTCGATGCGATGGCCACTCGCACCAATGCCGGCGAGATCGCCGACGGCAGCACCGGGCGCATGTTCTACCTGCCCGGTGCGATCCCGGTGGGCGGTGTCGACGAGGCGCGCACCGACCTCGACAGCCACGCGCAGTTCTCGCGCTTCTGGTTTGCCAGCGATGCCGAGGTGCAGGGCCACAAGGCGCGCGCCTACCTGGAGTTCGACCTGTTCGGCGGCGGCATGGCCAACCTCGGCAACCAGGCATCCACCAATACCCACGGCGTGACCCTGCGCCAGGCCTACGTGAGCTGGGACAAGTGGCTGGCCGGCCAGACCTGGTCGAACTTCCAGGACGTGGCGGCGCTGCCCGATGCGGTGGATTTCGTCGGCCCCACCGAAGGCACCGTGTTCGTCCGTCAGGCCCAGCTGCGCTACACCAGCGGGCCGTGGTCGGTGGCGCTGGAAAACCCGCAGACGGTGGTCGCCAGCTATCGCAGCAGCACGCGCATCATCAGCGACGACGGCAGCCTGCCAGATGTCACCGCACGCTGGACCCACAAGGGCAGCTGGGGTCACTTCAGCGCCGCCGGCATCGCCCGCCAGCTGCGCCACGACACTGCCACCACCCACGCCAGCGGCAGCGGCTACGGCCTGAGCCTGTCCGGCAAATACAACCTCGGCGCCAGCGACGACATCCGCTACATGCTGATCGGCGGTCGCGGCATCGGCCGTTACGTCGGCTTCGCGCTGGGGCCGGATGGCACCCTCGATGCGGCCGCCGGCGACATCGAGCCCACCGGCGTGCTGGCCGGCTTCGTGGCCTGGCGGCACGTGTTCGATCCGAAGCTGCGCGGCAGCTTGTTCTATTCGCGCGCGCAGCTCGACAACGACACCACCTGGACCGGCTTCGGCGTCACCAAATCCGCGCAGTCGTTCCACGCCAACCTGATCTATTCGCCATTCCCCAAGCTCGACGTCGGTGCCGAGCTGATCTGGGGCAACCGCGAACTGGAAAGCGGCGCCGACGGCGACCTGCGCCGCCTGCACGCCACCGTCAAATATAGCTTCTGAAGGAGAACGCCATGTCCGACCTGCAAGATCCCGTGGTGGCCCGGATCGAGGCCAACCCCGCCTACCAGGCGCTCAAGCGCAAGCGCAACGGCTTCGGCTGGCTGCTGACCGTCCTGATGCTGGCGGTCTATTACGGCTTCATCGGCCTGATCGCCTTCGACAAGGAATTCCTTGCCCAGCCGATCGGCAGCGGCGTCACCACCCTCGGCATCCCGATCGCGTTCGGGGTGATCGTGTTCACCATCGCCATCACCGGGCTGTACGTGCGTCGCGCCAACAGCGAGTACGACCGCCTGACCGCACAGATCCTCGAGGACGCCACCCGATGAACGCATCGCCGATGAAAACAGTCCTCGCCAGCGCCGCACTTCTGGCCAGCAACATGGCGCTGGCCGCCGGCGGCGACCTCGGCCAGGTCGACAAGCAGCCCACCAACTGGGTGGCGATCAGCATGTTCGCCGTGTTCGTGCTGGCCACCCTGTGGATCACCAAGTGGGCGGCGGCGCGCACGCGCTCGGCGGCGGATTTCTACACCGCCGGCGGCGGCATCACCGGCTTCCAGAACGGGCTGGCGATTGCCGGTGACTACATGAGCGCGGCGTCGTTCCTGGGCATCTCCGCGATGGTGATGAGCAGCGGCTTCGACGGCATCATCTACTCGGTCGGCTTCCTGGTCGGCTGGCCGATCATCACCTTCCTGATGGCCGAACGCCTGCGCAACCTCGGCAAGTTCACCTTCGCCGACGTGGCCGGCTACCGCTTCAACCAGACCCCGATCCGCGCCTTCGCCGCCTCCGGCACGCTGGTGGTGGTGGCGTTCTACCTGATCGCGCAGATGGTCGGCGCGGGTGCGCTGATCAAACTGCTGTTCGGGCTGGAGTACTGGATCGCGGTGGTCATCGTCGGCGGCCTGATGATGGTCTACGTGCTGTTCGGCGGCATGACCGCCACCACCTGGGTGCAGATCATCAAGGCCTGCCTGCTGCTGGCCGGCGTGACCTTCATGGCCTTCATGGTGCTGGCCAGCTACGGCTTCAGCCCGGAGGCGCTGTTCGCCAAGGGCGTGCAGGTGAAGGCACAGCTGGCGGCCGCGGCGGCAACCACGCCGGAGGAAAGCGCGGGCGCTGCGGCAAAGGGACTGTCGATCATGGGCCCGGGCGGCTTCATCAAGGACCCGATCAGCGCGATCAGCTTCGGCATGGCGCTGATGTTCGGCACCGCCGGCCTGCCGCACATCCTGATGCGCTTCTTCACCGTGCCCAACGCCAAGGAAGCGCGCAAGTCGGTGTTCTGGGCCACCACCTGGATCGGCTACTTCTACATCCTGATCTTCATCATCGGCTTCGGCGCCATCACCATGGTGCTGACCAACCCGGAGATGGCCGATGCCGGTTCCATCAAGGGCGGCGCTGGCGCGGCCAACATGGCGGCGGTGCTGGTGGCCAAGATGGTGGGCGGCAACGTGTTCTTCGGCTTCATCTCGGCGGTGGCCTTCGCCACCATCCTGGCGGTGGTGGCCGGCCTGACCCTGTCCGGCGCGTCGGCGGTGTCGCATGACCTCTACGCCACCGTGCTGAAGAAGGGCAAGGCCGACAGCGCCTCCGAACTGAAGGTCTCGCGCATCACCACGCTGGCGCTGGGCGTGATCGCGGTGCTGCTGGGGATCGCCTTCGAGAAGCAGAACGTGGCCTTCATGGTGTCGCTGGCCTTCGCCATCGCCGCCTCCGCCAACTTCCCGGTGCTGATCCTGTCGCTGCTGTGGAAGGACTGCACCACCCGCGGCGCGGTGATCGGCGGCTTCCTCGGCCTGGTGTCATCGGTGGCGCTGACGGTGGTCTCGCCCTCGGTGTGGGAAGCCACGCTGGGCAACCCCGCCGGCTCGGCCTGGTTCCCCTACACCTCGCCGGCGCTGTTCTCGATGGCGATCGCCTTCGCCGGCATCTGGTTCTTCTCCATCACCGACCGCAGCGCCCAGGCCGCCAAGGAACGCGGCGCGTTCAAGGCCCAACAGGTGCGGGCGGAGACGGGCTTGGGTGCCTCCAAGTCCTCCCGCCACTGACGCGCCTCCCCCACGTCGCGTACGCAAGACGCCGGCCGCAAGGCCGGCGTTTTTTCGTGTGGCGATAGCGAAAACCACGACGACCTTGGTCCAGCCGTGCCGGTTGCCCGCGAGCGTCTCCGCTCAGTCTTGCAAACGACGTGATGGGTTGTCGCCGACAGTCGCTGCGGCGGCGGCATGCCCGGGCATGCGCCTGCGGGCCTGCCGGCGCTTCAGCCACAGCCACAGCCCGGTCGCGAACAGCAGCGGTGGTGCCAGCCCGAACACCGTCCAGGCAATGCGTCCCGTCATGCCCAGCGCCTCGCCGCTGTGCAGCGGGAACAGCCAGGTCAGCAACCGGTCGCCGGCGGGTGCCCGCAGCGGATCGCGGATATCCACCACCCGGCTGTCCACGCCGATGCGCACGCGCGTGTCGCCGGTATCGATGCGGCGTTCGCCACGCTGCAGCAGGCGCACGTCGTAGGCGACGGCGACGCCATCGGGAATCTGCAGCCGCGTCCAGCGCGCGTCTCGCCACAGCGCCTGCGCATGCAGCGCCAGCGCATCCGGCCCGATGCGCGCGCCCGGCTGCGGCGCGGCTTCGCGCAGGTTCGCCGGCGCGGTTGGCAGGAACGTCGCGACCAGCGCGCGCGTCTGCTTCGGGAAGCACAGATAGGTGCCGGTCGCGGCCATCAGCAGCAGGAACAGCAGCAGCCACATGCCGGTGGCGCGATGCAGGTCGTAATAGCGGCGATGCGCGCCCGCCGCCGGCTTGACCGTCAGGGTGCGCTTCCAGGCTTCGCTGGTGGCGTGA
>JAGWUF010000093.1 GCA_028868545.1 Lysobacteraceae bacterium
GCAGGCGTAGTCGCGCAGGCACGATGCATCGTCCACATGCGCCGTCCACGGCGTCGGCACGGCGTCGATGCCGGCACCGTCCAGCGCGCGCTGCAGGCGCGCCAGCACCTTCGGCCAAAGCTCCGGATAGGCGACTTCCGCCGGATCGGGGGTGAGGATGGCGACGCCGGGCATGGTTTACAGCATCGGCAACTTCAGGCCCTGCTCGCGCGCGCAGTCCTTGGCGATCTCGTAGCCGGCATCGGCATGGCGCATGACGCCGGTGCCGGGGTCGTTCCACAGCACGCGGGCGATGCGCTTGTCGGCGGCTTCGCTGCCGTCGCAGACGATCACCACGCCGCTGTGCTGCGAATAGCCCATGCCGACGCCACCGCCATGGTGCAGGCTGACCCAGGTCGCGCCGCCGGCGACGTTGAGCATGGCGTTGAGCAGCGGCCAGTCGGAGACGGCATCGGAACCGTCGCGCATGGCTTCGGTTTCGCGATTGGGCGAGGCCACGCTGCCGGAATCCAGATGGTCGCGGCCGATGACGACCGGCGCCTTCAGTTCGCCGTTGCGCACCATCTCGTTGAAGGCCAGACCCAGTTTGTGGCGCAGGCCCAGGCCCACCCAGCAGATCCGCGCCGGCAGGCCCTGGAAGCTGATGCGCTCGCGCGCCATGTCCAGCCAGTTGTGCAGGTGGGCATCGTCCGGGATCAATTCCTTGACCTTGGCATCGGTCTTGTAGATGTCCTCCGGATCGCCGCTCAGCGCCACCCAGCGGAACGGGCCGACGCCGCGGCAGAACAGCGGGCGCACGTAGGCCGGCACGAAGCCGGGGAAGGCGAAGGCGTTTGCGCAGCCGACGTCGAACGCCATCTGGCGGATGTTGTTGCCGTAATCGACGGTGGGGATGCCCTGCGCATGGAAGGCCAGCATCGCCTCGACGTGCACGCGCATCGACTGCTTGGCCGCGTCGCGCACCTTTTCGGGATTCGCCTGCTGTTCGGCTAACCACTCTTCCACCGTCCAGCCGATCGGCAGGTAGCCGTGCACCGGGTCGTGCGCGGAAGTCTGATCTGTCACGCAATCCGGCTTGACGCCGCGCTTGACCAGCTCCGGCAGGATTTCCGCGGCGTTGCCCAGCAGCGCAATCGACCTGGCTTCGCCGGCCGCGGTGTATTTCGCAATACGCGCCAGTGCATCGTCGATGTCGCTGGCCTGCTCATCGACGTAGCGGGTCTTCAGGCGGAAGTCGATGCTGCTCTGGCGGCACTCGATGTTGAGGCTGCAGGCACCGGCCAGCGAGGCCGCCAGCGGCTGCGCGCCGCCCATGCCGCCCAGGCCGGCGGTCAGGATCCACTTGCCTTTGAGCGAACCGCCGTAGTGCTGGCGGCCCATCTCGACGAAGGTTTCGTAGGTGCCCTGCACGATGCCCTGGCTGCCGATGTAGATCCAGCTGCCGGCGGTCATCTGCCCGTACATCATCAGGCCCTTCTTATCCAACTCGTTGAAGTGCTCCCAGGTGGCCCAGTGCGGCACCAGGTTGGAATTGGCGATGAGGACGCGCGGCGCATCGGCATGGGTGGGAAACACGCCGACCGGCTTGCCCGACTGCACCAGCAGGGTTTCGTCGTCGCCGAGGGTCTTCAGCGTTTCGATGATCCTGTCGTAGCAGTCCCAGTCGCGCGCGGCGCGGCCGATGCCGCCATACACCACCAGCGAGGCCGGGTCTTCCGCCACTTCCGCGTCCAGGTTGTTCTGCAGCATCCGGAACGGCGCTTCGGTCAGCCAGCTCCTGCAGTTGAGCTGGTTGCCGCGCGGGGCGCGGATGTTGCGGGAAAGGTCGTGGCGGTTGGACATGGGGCGGCTCCTGCGATGAAGCCGCGATTATCGCATTCGAGGCTGCTGCCTTTGGATCTTCTTGGAACACAGCGCGTCACACAGCTTCGCTATCATCCGGCGGATGCAAATGACTTTTCGATGCGGACTGCTTTCCGCCTTCCTGCTGCTCTCCGGCTGTGCCACCCAGGGCCATCTGCCGCCTCCGCCAGCATCGCCCGCCAGCGTGCTGCTGGTTTCGGTGGACGGCCTGCGCCCTGCCGACATCAACGCCATCCAGATGCCCCACCTGGATGCACTGGGCAACACCCATGTGCGCGCCGAGGGCATGCGGCCGTCGTATCCGTCGCTGACCTTCCCCAACCACTATGCGCTGGTGACTGGCCTGCGCCCCAATCACAGCGGCATCGTCCACAACTCGATGCAGGATGCGCAGCTGGGCAGGTTCCGCACCGCCGACCATGCCGCAGTGGCGACCGGTGCCTGGTGGGGTGGCGTGCCGGTATGGGTCAGCGTGGAGCGCGCGGGCCTGCGTGCGGCCACCATGTTCTGGCCCGGCAGCGAGGCCGCCATCGACGGTGTGCGGCCCTGGCAGTGGCGCAAATACGCGGAGAACACGCGTGCCGCCGATTCGGTTGCGCAGGTGCTGGCGTGGCTGGCACTTCCGGCAGCAGAGCGACCGCGTTTCGTCACCCTGTATCTGGATCAGGTGGACGAGGCCAGCCACGCCCACGGCCCGGATTCAACCCAGGCCATCGCCGCACGCCGCACGGTGGATGATGCCATCGCGCAGTTGCTGGACGGCCTGCGCGAGCAACGCACGCTCGCCAGCACCAACCTGCTGGTGGTGTCCGATCACGGCTTCGAGACCGTCCCCCCCGGCCAGGCCATCAGCACGTCCGCCATGGCCGACGAAGCGGTGGCCACTGCGGTCAGTGATGGCCAGGTGATCTCGTTCGCGCCGCTGCCCGGCCAGACCCCGGCGGCCGAACAGCAGTTGCTGGGCCGACATGCGCATTACCAATGCTGGCGCAAAGCCGAGCTGCCGGCGCGCTGGCACTACGGCACCCATCCGCGCATTCCCGCCATCATCTGCCAGATGGATCCGGGCTGGGATGCCGTATGGCCGAAGAAATTCGAATGGCTGCAGCGACACTCCGACCGCACCCGCGGCTCGCACGGCTACGACCCCGACCTGCCGCAGATGCGCGCCAGCTTCATCGCCGCCGGCCCGGCTTTCGCGCAGGGCATGCGGCTGCCGGTATTCGACAATGTGGACGTGTACCCCTTGTTGATGCGCCTGCTGCAATTGCCGGCGGCGCCGAACGACGGTGATATCGCGCCGCTGCTGCCGGCGTTGCAAGCCCGGCCTTGACCCGGGATGCGCTTGATCCCGATGCGCTGCACTTGCCCGGGCTAGGTGGACGCCATCGCCTTGCGGGTCACGCGGTGGATCAGCCGGGCGGCCACGCGGGCGGTGACATTGTCGCGATCCAGCGGCGGTGACAGCTCGGCCACATCCATCAGCCGCAGCTTGCCGCTGGCGGCGATCACGTCCAGCAGCGGCTCCACCACCTCCATCGGCACCCCGCGTGCGGCGGGGGCACTGACGCCGGGGGCCATCGCATGCGGCAGGCCGTCTATGTCGATGGTCAGATAGACCAGATCCACTTCGGCCAGCTTCGCCTGCAGCTGTTCCAATCGCGCCGGCAGTTCCAGCAAGCCCAGCTGGTCGTCGCAAACGTAGTCCACACCCAACGCATCCGCCGTGTCGAACAATATCCGCGTATTGGCGGCAGCACTGATGCCGTAGACGACGTACTGCAGCGGCAAACCGAGTTCGCGGGCGTGCTCGATCGCCTGCAGGAACGGCGTGCCGGAGCTGCCTTGTGCCTGTTTGCGCAGATCGAAATGGGCATCGATGTTGACGATGGCCACCCGCGGCCGCTGTGCGCGCAGATGCTGCGCCAGCCCCTGCCAGGTGGCGAACGCGATCTCGTGGCCGCCACCGAGACCCACCGCGAAGTGGCCGGCATCCAGCAGTGCCGCCAGTTGTTCGGCATAACGCGCTTGTGCCGCTTCCAGGTTGCCGTCGGTGCAGGCCACGGTGCCGGCGTCGTACAGCGGGATGTCGTCCAGCACCGGCAGGTTGGACAGCATCCTGCGCAACGCCGCCGGCCCTTCTGCGGCACCGATGCGGCCATGGTTGCGGCGCACGCCCTCATCGCAGGCAAAGCCCAGCAGCGCCACACCGGATGCGGAACCGGTGTCCGGCCTGCGCACCCATTGATGCCAGCGCCGGTTGGAGGCGTCTTCCGGCAAATCGATGCGGCCGCCCCAGCCTTCCAACCCATTGCTTTGCATCTGCGTCTCCTGCGTGTGATGGGCGCATTGTAGCCACCGCCTGTGCGCGGCTTTCTTCAGCACGCCGCACGCATACAATCCCCGGATGAACACGAATGCACGCTGGGATGGGCTGGTGCTGGGCGCGTCACTGGCCACGCTGGAGGGCGACGCCGGCTATGGCGTCATCCACGACGGCGCGCTGGGCTGGAAGGACGGGCGACTGACCTATGTCGGCCCGGCCGCCGAGCTGCCTGCTGCCCCCGCAACGCTGGCTGCCGATGTGGTGGAAGTGCGCGGCTGGATCACCCCGGGCCTGATCGACTGCCATACCCATCTGGTGTTTGCCGGCAACCGCGCCGCCGAATTCGAAATGCGCCTGCAAGGAGCCGGTTACGAGGACATCGCCCGCGCCGGCGGCGGCATTCTCGCAAGTGTGCGGGCGCTGCGCGAGGCCAGCGAAGAAACGCTGCTGCAAGCGTCAGCGCCGCGCATGCATGCGCTGATCCGCGATGGCGTGACCACTCTGGAAATCAAGTCCGGGTATGGGCTGGATTACGAAAACGAACGCAAGATGCTGCGCGTGGCGCGGGTGCTGGGCCAGCGTTTCGGGGTGAGCGTGCGCACCACGTCGCTGGCCGCGCATGCGCTGCCGCCCGAGTTTTCGCACGATCCCGACGGTTATCTCGAGGCCGCCATCGGCTGGCTGCCGCAGTTGCATGCCGAAGGGCTGGTGGACGCGGTGGATGC
>JAGWUF010000094.1 GCA_028868545.1 Lysobacteraceae bacterium
ACGACAACGCGCGGCTGCTGGCCGCATTGGACGAGGTGCTGGTGTGAGCGGAACCAAGGATTGGGTGGCGCGCTCCGGCGCACCGCTGCATGGCACGCTGGCCATCCCCGGCGACAAATCCATTTCGCATCGGGCGGTGATGTTCGCGGCGCTGGCCGACGGTACATCGACGATCGACGGCTTTCTGGAAGGCGAGGACACCCGCGCCACCGCTGCCAGTTTCGAGAAGATGGGCGTGCGGATCGAAACCCCGTCGCCGTCGCGGCGGGTGGTGCATGGCGTGGGGATCGACGGCCTGCAAGCGCCAGCCGCGCCGCTGGACTGCGGTAACGCCGGCACCGGCATGCGCCTGCTGGCGGGTCTGCTGGCGGCGCAGCGTTTCGATTCCACGCTGATCGGTGATGCCTCACTGAGCAAGCGCCCGATGCGGCGCGTGACCGTGCCATTGGCCAGGCTGGGCGCGCGCATCGACACCGAAGAAAACGGCACGCCGCCGCTGCGGATCCACGGCGGGCAAGTCTTGACCGGCATCGACCACATGCTGGAAGTCGCCAGCGCGCAAGTCAAATCCGCGCTGCTGCTGGCCGGGCTGTATGCGCAGGGCGAGACGGTGGTGCGCGAGCCGCACCCCACCCGTGATTACACCGAGCGCATGCTCTCGGCATTAGGCGTCGAGATCGAATTTTTCCCCGGCTTCGCCCGCCTGCGCGGCGGTCAGCGCCTGCGCGCCACCGACGTGGCGGTGCCGGCCGATTTCTCCTCGGCGGCGTTTTTCCTGGTGGCGGCCAGCATCGTGCCGGGTTCCGAATTGCGCTTGCGGCAAGTGGGCTTGAACCCGCGCCGCACCGGGCTGCTGCAGGTGCTGCGGATGATGGGCGCGGACATCCGCGAGGAAAATGCCGCCATCCACGGCGGCGAGCCGGTGGCCGACCTGGTGGTGCGGCATGCGCCGCTGCGCGGCATCGAGGTGCCGGAAGCACTGGTGCCGGACATGATCGACGAATTCCCGGCGCTGTTCATCGCCACCGCCTGCGCGAGCGGCCCCACCGTGGTGCGCGGTGCCGAAGAACTGCGGGTGAAAGAGTCCGACCGTTTGGGCGTGATGGCCGCCGGCCTGCGCACGCTGGGCCTGCGCGTGGACGAAACCGCTGACGGCGCCACGATCCATCCCGGTCCGCTGGGCAGCGGCAGCATCGAAAGCCATGACGACCACCGCATCGCGATGGCGTTCGCGGTGGCCGGGCAGGTGGCCACGGGTGAAGTGCGGATCCGCGATGTGGCTACCGTGGCCACATCGTTCCCCGGTTTCGACACGCTGGCGCGTGGGGCGGGATTCGGGTTGGGCTGAGTGGACGTGGCCGGCACGATCAGGTTGCGGGCAACGGCGGCAGCCTGGTGCGAACAGCCTGATCCAGTGCGTTCCAATCCACCGCGTCCAGCGAATCCAGGCCGCGTGTCGCTTCGATCAGGATGTCTCGCTGCACGTCGCTGCGGTGCAGGGCGGTGGCATAGGGGATGCGCATGAAGGTGACCATCGCGTAGTGCGGCACGAAGCGGCCGGGGTGCCGCTGCTGCAGCGCCAGTTCCAGTGCGCGCTGGAGCAGGAAGGCGGCATCGTCCACCTTGTCGCGCATCTCGATGTAGTTCTCCAGCGCCATCTGCTGGATCGCCTCGGCGTTCGGCTTGCGCTCGGTCTCGAACGCGGCAAATGCCTCGCCCGGCGTCGGCGCGCGTTCCAAGTGTTCGGCCAGCGCCACGCAGTCCTCGAACGCACAGTTCATGCCCTGACCGTGGAACGGCACCATCGCGTGCGCGGCATCGCCCAGCAGCACCGCGTGGCCACCCATGTGCCAGTGATCCAGATACAGCGTGGCAAGGTTGCCGACCGGGTTGGCCTCGTAGTCGTGGCGCAGTGCCGGGATCAACGGCAGGGCGTCGGGGAACTGCGCCTGGAACAGCGCCAGCGCATCGCCGCCGCTCTGGACCTGCTCGAAGTTGGGGTAGCTGCCCGCATGCGGCATGAACAGGGTCACCGTGAAAGTGCGCTCGTCATTGGGCAGGGCGATGCACATGTAGTGGCCGCGCGGCCAGATGTGCAGCGCGTTGGGCTCGATGCGGAAGCCGCCGTCGGCGGCCGGCGGGATTTCCAGTTCCTTGTAGCCGTGGTCCAGCCATTCGGTGCGCTCGCCCAGCGGCTGCACCTTCGCCATTTCCGAACGCAGGGTGGAGCCGGCGCCGTCCGCGCCGACCAGCGCATGGAACGGTCGGCTCACCTGTTGCTCGTGGTGGCGGAAGGTGGCGAGGCGGTCGATGAAGTCCACCCGCTCCAGCGCGTGGTCGAAATGCAGGCGCGCGCCGTGGGATTCGGCGATGGTCAGCAGCACGATGTTCAGCTCGCCGCGGTCGATCGACCAGATCACTTCCGAATCGTCGCGGCCGTAGCGCTGCAGGCCGGGCTCGCCGTGCAGCGGATGCACGTAGCGGCCACGCATCATCACTGCCTGCTGCAGCACCGCGTCGTCGGCACCGGCCTGACGCAGCGCGTGCAGGCCGCGTTCGGCCAGCGCGAGGTTGATCGAGCGGCCGCCGGCATAGCCATCCACGCGCGGGTCGCCGCGCCGTTCGAACACGTCCACCGACCAGCCGCGCCGGGCCAGCAGGATGGCGAGCAGGGCGCCGGCCAGGCCGCCGCCGATGATGGTGATGTCGCGCTCAGCGCCCATCGCGCCACTCCCTCACGGTGCGGGCGAAGCGCAGCACGTCGGCGAAGCTGTTGTACAGCGGCACCGGCGCGATGCGGATCACGTCCGGTTCGCGCCAGTCGCCGAGCACGCCGCGCGCGGCGAGGAAGTCGAACAGTTCGCGGCCGCGCTCACGGCCGCCGATCACGCGGATGGAAAGCTGGCAGCCGCGCTGCGCGGGGTCGCGCGGGGTGGCGACCTGCAGCACGTTACGCAGGCCGGCGTCGATCAGCTGTTCGAGGTAGCCGGTGAGTTGTTCCGACTTCGCCCGCAGCGCCGGCAGGGTGGCGCGGTCGAACTGCTCCAGCGAGGCGCGCAGCGGCGCCAGGCCGAGGATCGGCGGGTTGGACAGCTGCCAGCCGTCGGCGCCGGGCGTGGGCGAGAACTGCGGGCGCATCTGGAAGCGCACCGCTGCATCGTTGCCCCACCAGCCGGCGAAGCGCGGGCGGTCGGTGCGGGCATGGCGCTCGTGGACGAAGCAGCCGGCCACCGCGCCGGGACCGGCGTTCAGGTATTTGTAGTGGCACCACACCGCGAAGTCGGCGTCGGCATCGTGCAGCTGCAAGGGCAGGTTGCCGATCGCGTGGGCAAGATCGAATCCCACCACCGCGCCGGCCGCATGCCCCAGCCGCGCGATTTCCTTGAGGTCGAACGCCTGCCCGGTGCGGTACTGCACGCCCGGCCAGACGATGGTGGCCAGCCGCGGGCCATGCTCGGCGATGGCGCGCTCGATGGCGGCCATCGAGAAGGTGCCGTCGGCATTGTCCGGTTCCACTTCGACCAGCGCCTCGGCGGGATCGAAGCCGTGGAAGCGCAGCTGCGATTCCAGCGCATAGCGGTCGGACGGAAACGCGCCGGCTTCCATCAGCAGCACCGGCCGTTCGCGGGTCGGTCGATAGAAGCTGACCAGCATGAAATGCAGGTTGGCGGTCAGCGAGTTCATCGCCACCACTTCCTGTGGCTGCGCGCCGACCACGCGGGCCAGCGGATCGCGCACCAGCTCGTGGTAGGGCATCCATTGCGCGCTGCCGGTGAAGTGGCCTTCCACCGCCTCGCGCGCCCACTTGTCCAGCACTTCCTCGACGTGCGCGCGCGCGCCCTTCGGCTGCAGGCCCAGCGAATTGCCGACGAAGTAGGCCTGCGGCGCGCCGTCGTGCAGCGGCAGGTGGAACTCGTCGCGGAAATGACGCAGTGGATCGGCGGCGTCGAGGGTGGACGCGTGGTGGTCGGTGAACAGGTCGGTCATGCAAACCTCGATGCGGACAGGCCCAGCCATTCCAGCGCGGTGCCGCTGTAGAGCCGGGCTTGCTCGGCTTCGCTCAGGCCCAAGCGTTCGATGCCTTCGCCCGGCGTTTGCTCGCCCAGCGGGAACGGATAGTCGGTGCCCAGCATCACCCGCTCGCTGCCGCAGACGTCAAGCAGATAGCGCAGCGCGGCATCGTCGGCGACCCAGGAATCGAAATACAGGCGCTGCAGATATTCGCGCGGGTTGCGGAAATTGTCGGTGGCGACAAGGTCCGGGCGCATGTTGAAACCGTGCTCGATCCGGCCGATGGTGTAGGGGAAGCTGCCGCCGCCGTGGGCCAGCGCGACGCGCAGCTTCGGCAGCCGCTCCAGCACGCCGCCAAACACCAGACAGCAGGCGGCGCGCGACTGCTCGGCCGGCATGCCGACCAGCCACGGCAGCCAGTATTTCGGCATCGACTCGGCGCCCATCATGTCCCAGGGATGCACCAGGATGGCCGCGCCCAGATCGCTCGCCGCCTCGAAGAACTCGAACAGCTCCGGCGCGTCCAGATTCCAGTCGCCGATATGCGAGCCGATCTGCACGCCCTGCAGGCCCAGCTCGTCGATGCAGCGCTCCAGCTCGCGCACGGCAAGCGCAGGCGACTGCAGCGGCACCGTGCCGATGCCTGCGTAATGGCGCGGGAAGTCGCGGCAGGTCTGGGCGAGATGGTCGTTGAGCGCGCGGTGCAGCTCCAGCGCCTGGTGCGCCTTGGCCCAATAGCTGAACATCACCGGCACGGTGGAGAGCACCTGCACCTGCACGCCGAAACCGGCGTAGTCGTCGATGCGGATCTGCGGGTCCCAGGTCTTCGGCCAGATCTCGCGGAAGAACTTGCCGTCCTTGTAGATCCGGTGACG
>JAGWUF010000041.1 GCA_028868545.1 Lysobacteraceae bacterium
GCGGCAGGTGCGGCGGCAGCAGTTTCTTGCAACATACGCTTACCTTTCAATGTCGTGGATGGGGTAAATCAAAGTGGTATTGCGGGTGGTACGGGTGGAGACGGACTGCGTTACAACTTGAATTCGACCGGAACGCGAACGCGACTGGCCACTTTCTGGCCGTTCCTGACTTCCGGGTTGAAGCGCCACTTGCGTGCGGCCTGCTGCGCAGCGCGATCCAGATTGCGGTTGCCACTGGATTTTTCCACTTCGACATCCAGCACGCCACCGGAAGCGTCGATGCTGACGATCAGGACGGTGGTGCCGGTAATGCTGCGGCGCATTTCTTCCGGCGGGTACTTCGGCGGATTCATGCCGCGCGAGGAGGGATCGACGCTGGAGCCGACATCGGCAATCGCGGCCGGCGGCGACGGCGGCGACGGCGGCGGGGCCTGGCGATCCACCGCGCGCGGCGTATCCAGCACCACCGGCGGATCTTCCGGCGGCGGCGGGGTCGGCGTCTTCATGGTCGGCGGCGCCAACGTCTTGATCGGCGGCGGCGGCTTGTCCGTCGGCGGCGGCGGCGGCGGCGGCGGCGGCGGCGGCGGTGGCGGTTCGATGAAGGTGACACTCACCACATCGGTCTTCTCGGTTTCCTGCGGTGGCGGCGACACCGGAGACAGCAACAGCAACAGCGCCGCTGCGTGCAGGGCGACGGCGAAACTGATACCGGCGATGCGCGGCCAACTCAAGCCGTTGTCACGGCTGTTTCTTTTCTCGATGTGGGCGAGATCTTCCGACATGCGCACGGCTCTGGAGGTAGGGGCTCTGCGCGTTCCCGGCAGGGCATCAACAGTGCGGCTTTTCGGCCGCAGGAATCCCGTAGTTTATACCAAGCGAACCGACTTGTTCCAAGTCTTGTGGCTGGTGTAAGCAAAAAACTGGGGGCTACGTCTCATCGTGCCAGGATGCGTTTGGCGTCTTCCGGCTTCTTCACGCCCTTGTCCAGGGCGCTTTGCGCGGCC
This sequence comes from Lysobacteraceae bacterium, assembly GCA_028868545.1. Taxonomy (GTDB): domain Bacteria; phylum Pseudomonadota; class Gammaproteobacteria; order Xanthomonadales; family Xanthomonadaceae; genus Thermomonas. The sequence goes on from JAGWUF010000041.1 coordinate 1,005, forward strand.
GTCTTCGCTTCCGCCTTCTTGCCGGCCATGTCCAGCACCTTGGCCAGGTTCAGATAAGCCTCGCCGTCAGCGGCCATCGGAGCCGCCCGCTTGTACAGTTCGATCGCCAGCGGCAGCTTGTCATCCATATAGGCGGTCTGCGCCAGCACCTGATAGTCGCGGGCCAGATCCGGGCCAGGCTGCAGAATGCCCTTGGCCACGCCCGCTTCGATCACCTTTTGCGCGTCTGCCCAACGATCTTCGTTCATGTAGCCGATGTACAGGGATCTGAGCTCGCGCGATTCCGTCAGCATCCCGCGCGCATAAGCCCCCTCGAGCAGGGCATTGGCTTCCGGGAATTTCGATGCATTCTGCAGTGCCGCAACGGCGTTCATCAAGATGCGCTTGTCATCCGGATTCTTGGCAATCAGGCTCTTGTAGATGGCCGCAGCCTCTTCGTGCCGATCAAGGTTGGCCAGGATGCCCGCCCTGAACGCCTGGTGTTCCGCCTTTTCGGATTTGGTCTCTGCCAGGAACCGGTCCAGCGTCTTCAAGGCTTCGGCATACCTTTCCTCGCCAAACTGCGTTGCCGCAAGGTTGTACATCGTCGAGAAGTGCCCGTCGTTGTCCAACCCATCGGCTTCGACAGCCTTGCTGAAGTACGCCTCGGCCTTGGCGGGATTGTCCGAGCTTGCTGCTGCGTTTCCGGCCATGGAATAGGCAAATGCCTTCTCGTAGGCATTCGATGCCGGCAATGCGGCGATCTCGTCGGCCTTGGTCATGACGGCCGTCCAGTCATCCTTTTCATAGAGCTCCTGCAGCGCCTGCAGCAACTTGCTGCCCTTGGGTGAGACCTTGATTTCAGGCGCACTTCGGGTGGCGTTCGGATAGAGCGGAGCCTTTGTCGCTTTCGCGCCCTTCTGCGTGGAGGACGCCGCTTCATCCTTGCCTTCGGACATGCCACGTGCGCGCTGGTCAGCCTCTTTCATCGACTCGCGCTTCTGCTGGGCGAACGCAGCCCCGGACAGCAATGAAATCCCCAGTGCAGCAGTCAGGGCAACGGTCAGCGGACGACGCAGGAAAAGCGACATGGAACACCTCGACAAGTGGCAGGCCGCGCACGCTGCGCGGCAGGGGGGAAACGCTATCAGAAACGCGTCACGCTGGCGCGTGCCGCGGGAGGGGTGCCTTCATTGGCAACGGGGAGTGTGCCCGGCCTTGCGGGCAGACAGCATGACCGGAATCAATCCGGCGGCACGTGCCTGCAACTCGCGCAGCCGGGACGCCGGATCCGGATGGGTGGACAACCATTGTGGCGGACGGGCTTCATTGGCCGCTGCCATGTTGCGCCACAGCAGCACGGCGCCTTCCGGGTTGAACCCGGCCTTCGCCATCAAATCCTGCCCCACCACATCGGCTTCCGTTTCCTGGGTGCGCGAATTGGGCAGCAGGAAAGCGCCCTGCAACAAGGCACCCCCCACTTGGCCGGTGGTCTGCTGTGCCCCCTCGCCGTAGCGTGCACCCAGCACGTCGCCGGCGACACCCAGGCCCAGTTGCGCATACAGCTGCCGCGTGATGCGTTCTTCGTGATGACGTGCCACGACATGGCCGATCTCGTGCGCCAGTACCGCCGCCAGCTCGTCCTGGGTTTTTGCCACCTTGAAGATGCCGGTATACACGCCGATTCTGCCGCCCGGCAGCGCCCAGGCATTGGTTTCATCACTCTGGAACAAGGCGTATTCCCAGTGCACGCCGTTCCAGGGCGCCGACAGCTGCGCGGTGATGGCCGCCACCACGCAACCCACCTCCGCCGTCAAACGGGCGTCCTTGCTCAAGGGGGTCTTGGTCTTGGCTTCGGAGAACGCCTGCAGGCCCATCTCCTCCAGCTGGCCCTGCGACACCGCCCCCACGTACTGGGTGCGGCCGGTCGGCGAGGTGGTGGTGGCGCAGGCCGCCAGCGACAGCGCAATGGCGACACCCGCAGCAAGAGCCTTGGCATTCATGTCGATCTCCGATCCATGTGCAGGCCGTCTTTTTTAAGGCGATCGACCTGAACGCGACGTCAATTTGATGCGCGCAATCAGACGTCCAAATTGGCCACTTTCAGTGCGTTGTCCTCGATGAACGCACGGCGCGGCTCGACCACGTCGCCCATCAGGGTGCTGAAGATCTGATCGGCGGCGACCGCGTCTTCCAGCCGCACCTGCAGCAGGCGGCGGGTGTCCGGGTTCACCGTGGTGTCCCACAGCTGCTCCGGGTTCATTTCACCCAAACCCTTGAAGCGCTGGATCTGGCGGCCTTTCTTCGCTTCCTCCAGCAACCAGGCCTGGGCGTCGGCGAAGCGTTCGATCGCTTGCGACTTGCTGCCGCGCACGATCCGCGCGCCCTCGCGCACCAGCCCGTGCAGCTTGGCGGCGGCTTCGCGCAGCGGTCGCAGCTCGCCGTACTCGAACAGCGATTGCGGCAGCACCTGGGTCAATTCCTCGCCCATGTGGCTGCGGGTGGCCAGCAGCGCCGCCGGGCGGCCCTCTTCCGCGGCCTGCCAGCGCAGCGTGTAGCGCGGCTTGCCCAGCCCGCTCTGGTTGAGCCGGCCCGCCAGCGCCGCCAGCGCGTCGGACAGGTCGCCGTGCGCGGCCACCGAGGCGGCATCCAGCGGCACGAAATCGATCAAGGCCTCCAGCACGCCCGGATCGAACCGATGGGCGTTGCGGGCGATCGCTTCCCTGGCCTTGGCGTAGGCCAGCAGCAGGCCTTCCAGCGCCGCGCCATCGATCGCCGGCTCGGCAGCGGCCGGCACCAGCCCGGCGCCTTCCACCGCGCTGCCGGCCAGGTACGCATCCAGCGCGGCATCGTCCTTCAGGTACAGCTCGTTCTTGCCCTGCTTGATCTTGTACAGCGGCGGCAGGCCGATGTAGACGTGGCCGCGATCGATCAGTTCGGGCATCTGCCGGTAGAAGAAAGTCAGCAGCAAGGTGCGGATGTGCGAGCCGTCGACGTCGGCGTCGGTCATCACGATGATCTTGTGATAGCGCAGCTTGTCCGGGTTGTATTCATCCTTGCCGATGCCGGTGCCGAGCGCGGTGATCAGGGTGCCGACTTCGGCGCTGGCCAGCATGCGGTCGAAGCGCGCGCGCTCGACGTTGAGGATCTTGCCGCGCAGCGGCAGCACCGCCTGGGTCTTGCGGTTGCGGCCCTGCTTGGCGGAACCACCGGCCGAGTCGCCCTCGACGATGAACAGTTCGGACAGCGCCGGATCCTTCTCCGAGCAGTCGGCCAGTTTTCCGGGCAGGCCGGCGATGTCCAGCGCGCCCTTGCGACGGGTCAGGTCGCGCGCCTTGCGCGCGGCTTCGCGGGCGCGGGCGGCATCGACGATCTTGCCGGCGATGGCCTTGGCTTCGTTCGGATGTTCCTGCAGGAATTCCTCCAGGCGCGCGGCAAACGTGCTGTCCACCACCGGTCTCACGTCCGATGAGACGAGCTTTTCCTTGGTCTGGCTGGAGAAGCTGGGATCGGGCACCTTCACTGACAGCACCGCGATCATGCCTTCGCGCATGTCGTCGCCGGACAGCGCGACCTTGGCCTGCTTGGCGATGCCATTTTGTTCGATGTAATTGGTCAGGGTGCGGGTCAGCGCCGAGCGGAAGCCCTGCAGATGGGTGCCGCCATCCTTCTGCGGGATGTTGTTGGTGAAGCAGAACATCGTTTCCTGGTAGGCGTCGGTCCACTGCAGGGCGACTTCCACGGTGATACCGTTCTGCTCGCCGCTGACCGAGATCACGTTCGGATGCAGCGGGGTCTTCAGCTGGGCCAGGTGCTCGACGAAGCTCTTGATGCCGCCTTCGTACTGGAACACATCGCTGCGGCCCTCCTCGCGCTCGTCGGTCAGGGTGATCTTGACCCCGGAGTTGAGGAAGCTCAGCTCGCGCAGGCGCCGCGCCAGAATGTCGTAGTGAAACTCGACATCGCTGAACGTGTCCGTCGAGGGCCAGAACTGCAGCGTGGTACCGCGCTTGTCGCCCTGCTCGCCGACCCGCTTGAGCGGGTACACCGGCTCGCCGTGGGCATATTCCTGCTGGTGGTGGCCGCCGTCGCGCCAGATGTCCAGGGTCAACTTGCTGGACAGCGCGTTGACCACCGACACGCCCACGCCGTGCAGGCCGCCGGACACCTTGTAGCTGTTGTCGTCGAACTTGCCGCCCGCGTGCAGCACGGTGAGGATGACCTCCGCCGCCGACACGCCCTCTTCCTTGTGAATGTCCACCGGGATGCCGCGGCCGTTGTCGGACACGCTGACCGAACCATCGGCATGGATGGTGACGACGATATTGTCGGCGTGGCCGGCCAATGCCTCGTCCACCGAGTTGTCGACCACTTCGAACACCATGTGGTGCAGGCCGGTGCCGTCATGGACATCGCCGATGTACATGCCCGGACGCTTGCGCACGGCTTCCAGCCCGCGCAGGACGGTGATCTTGCTGGAATCGTAGTTGCTGTTCGGGGTGGCTTCGGGCTGCTGGCCCGGGGTCTGTTCGTTCTGCGACATCGACGCGGTCTGCTCCCGTGACGTGCGCGGGGCACGCCAAGACACATTAGCTATAGAAGTCCGCAGTATAACCGACCCGGTGGCAAAGCTTGCTGTGGTGCGGCGCAGCACATGTTCGGCGTCACGGAGACATTGCCACTTGGCCATGTTCCACGTGAAACATTGCAGCCGCTAGCGCCGGCTGCAGCATGCCTGCCGGAATAGCGGTGCCAGTGATCAATACTTGTGCGGCGGTTGTCTGCAACACCGCCAACACGCGTTGCTGGTGCGCCTTGTCGAGTTCCGCGCCCAGATCGTCGAGCTGGATGACCGGCCAGTGTCCCTGCAAACGGGCCAGCAGGTGGGCTTGCGCCAGCAACAGACACAGTGCCAATTGTTTGGTTTGCCCACGCGACAACCCTTCCCGGCCCGGCAAATCCCGCAACTGCAAACGCAGGTCAGCGCGATGCGGGCCCTGTGTAGTGTATCCGAGGGCCAGATCACGCTCCCGTGAAAGCAGCAATGCATCCGCCAGCGACACGTCCTGCGCACGCCAGCCTGGCTGCAACCCCAGCGTGATGGTTCCTGCCGCCGGCAACAGATCCGGGAGCAGCACATCCAGCAGCGGCTGCATGTGGGCGACGTGCTGACGGCGCAGCTCGGTCAGGGCTTCACCACTGGTGGCCAACTCCTGTTCCCACGCCTCCAGCGCCGACGGGCTGCTGGTTTGCCGCAACAAGACGTTGCGCTGCTTGAGTGCGCGGGCATAACGCCGCCACCACGGCATGAACGCATGTTCCACGTGGAACATACCCCAATCGAGATAGCGCCTCCGCACTTCACTGCTGCCATCCACCAATGCATGGCTGCCGGGTTCGAAGGTCACCACCGCCAGGGCTTCGCACAACTGCCCCAACTGGCGGACATCCGCACCATCCAGCCGGGCCTGCCACTGTTGCCCAGCATGCTGAAGGCCGGCGCGCCGGCGCACTCCCTCGGGGGCCTCCCATTCCGTATAAACCTGCAGCGCAGGGGCACCCTGCCGGATCAACCCGTCACGCACGCGGCCACGAAAGCTGCGCCCATGTGCCAGCAGATGCAGCGCTTCCAGCACCGTGGTCTTGCCACTGCCATTGTCCCCCAGCAGCAGGTTGAACCCTGGCTGCAATGCCAGCGCAACCGTCTGGAAGCGGCGGAAATCCTGCAACTGGAGATGCTCAATCCGCATGGGAGATCAGACAGCCCGGGAAGCAACAACGCCCGGCGTGGGCCGGGCGCTGCTTGCATGTTTCACGTGGAACATGATTTGGAAAGGGATTTGATCTGCCCGGAACCCACCAGGTACATGTGCCGCGGTCACAACCGCAACGGCATGACCACATGTCGGGCGTGCTGGCTGGCCGCGCCACGCACCAGGGCCGAGGAATTGGCGTCGCGCAGCTGCAAGACCACCGATTCTTCGCGCAATGCGCTCAAGGCTTCCAGCAAATACGTCACATTGAAGCCGATGGCCAGCGCATCCACCCGGGTATCGGCTTCCACTTCTTCCAATGCCTCTTCCTGCTCGGGATTGTTGGAGCTGAGTTTCAGCAGGTTGGGGGCCACTTCCACCCGCACCCCGCGATATTTTTCGTTGGAGAGGATCGACACGCGTTGCAAGGCTGCACGCAGGGCTTCGCGATCAACTTTGACCTCACGGTCGGCACCAATCGGGATGACGGCTTCGTAATCGGGGAATTTCCCGTCGATCAATTTGCTGGTGAAGACCACATCGTCGCGTTTGACGCGGATATGGCCCTTGCCCAGCTCCAGTTCCAAGGGGCGATCACCGCCCTCCAGCAGGCGTTGCAACTCCTGCACGCCCTTGCGCGGCACGATGATCTGGCGTTTGCCGCCCTGCTTGGACTCCAATTCCGCTTCGCACAGGGCCAACCGGTGGCCATCGGTGGCCACGCAGCGCAACGAGGCGTCACGCAAATCGAACAGCAGGCCGTTCAGATAGAAACGGACATCCTGCTGGGCCATGGCGAATGCCGTGCGCTCCAGCAATTCCTTGAGCACCGCTTCCGGCACCTGCACCCGTTCGCTGGCATCCATTTCGTCCAGGGTCGGGAAATCGTTGGCGGGCAGGCTGGCCAGGGTGAACCGGCTGCGTCCCGCCTGCACCACCACTTTTTCGGCCGACTGGCTGATCGTCACCATGCTGCCGTCCGGCAGGGCACGCACGATTTCGAACAACTTGCGCGCGGGAATCGTGAGCTCGCCCTCTTCAGCGCCCTCCACCGCCACCTTCGCCACCATCTCGACTTCCAGATCGGTTCCGGTCAGGAACAACTGGTTGGCCTGGATCCGCGCCAGCAAGTTCGCCAACACCGGCAAGGTATGCCGGCGTTCAACGACATTGACGACTTGCGCCAGTGGCTTGAGCAGAACTTCACGTTGCAGGGAAAATCGCATATCGACCCCTTGCCCTTGGTCGGGCCTTGACTGGTGTTGAGCGTTGCCCGAGGGGTCACGCTCCGGCTTTTAGAAGGATATGAATCAAAAAGAAGGTGGTGTTGGTAGCGATGAAAACGCGGTAAAACTAGTGCAACGCTTTGATTTTAAAAAGAAAACTGGGTGTCGGAATTTGTTGGAAACTGGCCGGAAACCGAGCTTGAAACCTGTGGACAAGTCTTGTTGCCTGCCATGACCCGTGATTATCCACAGGTTGGTACCGACTTATTCACTGAGTTTGCGGATCAGTTTTTCCCAGTCTTCATGCAGCTTGCTGTCGCTGTCCTTCAATTGGCGGATCTGACGGCAGGCATGCAGGACGGTGGTGTGGTCGCGGCCATCGAAGGCCTCGCCAATGTCCGGCAAGCTGTGTTCCGTCAATTCCTTGGCCAGCGCCATCGCCATCTGGCGCGGACGCACCAGTGACCGGGTGCGACGTTGCCCCAGCATCTCCCGAAGTTGCAGCCCGTAGTAGTCTGCCACGGCCTTCTGGATGTTGCCGATGTTGATGGCCTGCTGGTGCGAGCGCCACAGGTCGCGCAGGGTTTCCTGGGCGAATTCCAGCGTCACCGGGCGTCCCAGCAGGCCGGCCTGGGCGGTCAGCTTGTTGATGGCGCCTTCCAGCTCGCGCACATTGCTGCGCATTTTCTTGGCGATGAGCTGCGCCACTTCATCCGGGATGGCGGTGCCGCGCTCGCGTGCCTTGGACAGCACGATCTGGGCGCGGGTTTCGAAATCCGGCGGGTCGATCGCCACCGACAGCCCCCAACCCAGCCGGGATTTCAGCCGCGGTTCCAGCCCTTCCACTTCGCGCGGATAGCGGTCGCAGGTCATGATGATCTGCTGCCTGCCATCGAACAGGGCGTTGAAGGTGTGGAAGAACTCTTCCTGGGTGCGATCCTTGCCGGCGAAGAACTGGATGTCGTCGATCAGCAGGGCATCGATTTTCTGGAACTGGCGTTTGAACTGATCCGCCGCCTTTTCCTGCAGGGCCCGGAAGAACGCACTGTAGAAGTCGTTGGAGCGCAGATAGAGCACCTTGGCCGCGGGATTGATCCGGCGCATTTCGTTGCCGGCCGCAAACATCAGGTGGGTCTTGCCAAGGCCGGTGGCCCCGTACAGCAGCAACGGGTTGTGGCTGCGCTCGCCGGGTTTCTGCGCCGCCGCCCACGCCGCCGCCCGTGCCAGTTGATTGCTGCGGCCTTCGACGAAATTGTCGAACACGTAATGACTGTCGAGATTGCCGCGGAAGGGCTCGTCGGGCGGGGCGGGAGCCAGTGCCGGTGTGGCACGGACGGGGGCCGCAAGGGGGGCGACGCGCGCCGGCGCACCCACGTCCAGCACGACGTCCTCGATTCCGCCAAAATGGCGCGCCAGCTCGCGAATGCGATCCAGAAACCGGTCTTGCACTTCGTCGCGCACGAACGTGTTGGGGGCATACAAACGCAGGCCACCGGCGTGCGAGGCCGGCTGCAAGGGTTTGAGCCAGGCCAGAACATCCTCCTGCGCGATTTCGGATTCCAGGCGGTGCAGGCAGGTAGTCCAGACGTCCATGCGTTGGTGCGATCTCACGGAACACCCACAGGCACATGCAGCTGGCCTGTGGACGAAGGTTGGGGAAGCCGGCAGGTTAGCATCCCGGTGGGGGCCCGCCAAACCCATGCAACGCGGTGCCGCCGGCTGTTCAACACAGCAAGGCTTGCACTGTGTGGAATCGGGCGCTATCATTCCGAGTCTTTTCCGCATGAAAACGAGCAGGCAGGCCCGAAATGGCGACCAAGCGCACCTACCAGCCCAGCAACCTCAAGCGCAAGCGTGACCACGGCTTCCGCGCTCGCATGAAGACCGCCGATGGCCGCAAGGTTCTGGCGCGTCGTCGTGCCAAGGGCCGTCGTCGTCTGACTGTCTGACCCATCCGGGTCACGCTCCGGTATTGGCCGGAACGCAATGACGCAGCACGCTTCGAATCCGACGCCGGTATCCCCACGGGATGCCGGCGTTCTCGCGTTGGCGCCGTCCCGGGCGTTTCCGCGCCCGTCCCGGGTGCGCCGCAAAGCCGAATTCACGCAGGTGTTCGAGCACGGCAAGCGAACGGCCGAGCCGTTGCTGGCCCTGCATTGGCTGGCGGATGCCGGTGTGCCGCGCATGGGGCTTGCGGTGTCGCGCAAGGTGGATGCGCGGGCGGTGGGGCGCAACCGGATCAAGCGTGTCCTGCGGGATGTGTTCCGGCACCAACGGTCTGCGCTGGCAGGTGGCGCGTATGTGTTCGTGGCGCGCCCGGCGGCGGCGAAAGCCGATGCCTCCACCCTGCGGGCCACCTGCGTGCGCCTGTTGAAACGTGCAGGCGCGTTGCCGCAGCCCCCCGTGGCCGGCACAATGCCGCCCGCAACTTCCCTTCCTCTTCCTCCGGATGTTTCCGCGCCCCTGCAAGCGCTGGAAACTGGCATGCGCATTCAATGAATCAGACCCGTACTTTCCTGTTGATGGCCTGGCTGATGGTGGCCTTCTTGTTGTGGCGCGAGTGGGGTGCGGAACACGCCGCGACCGAACCGGCCGCGGTGGCAACCGCCCAGCCCGCTGCCACCACGACGCTGCCAGTCGCCAGCGCCAGCGCGATTGCCGGCCATGCGCCAGCTACCACGGCGTCTGCGTCGAACGGCCTGGCGGTTGCCGGCCCGCTGGTGCACCTGCGCAACGATGTCCTCGATCTGCAGGTGAACGGCCAGGACGTGGTGCATGCGGAGCTGTTGCAGTATCGGCAGACGCGGGCAGAAGGCAGCCCGTCGGTGGTGTTGTTCAACCCCGAGCCGGCGCAGTTTTTCGTGGCCCAAGCCCAGTGGCGGGGTTCCGACGGCGCGCCGCTGGTGCCGGTGGTGGAGGGTGCGACGCGGGAGTTCGTGCTGGCGCCGGGCGCAGCCACGGTCAGTGCACGGTTCGTGGCCAATGCCGGCGCGGGCGTCCAGCTGCAGCGCACGATCACCCTGACCCGCGGCAGCTACGCCGTGCAGGTGCACGATGCGCTGGTCAATACCGGTGCCAGCCCGTGGACGGGCAATATCGCCCGGACCCTGGATCGGGTACCGCCGGTGGTGAAGGCCGGGTTCACCAACCCCGAAAGTTTCAGCCTGAACGGCGCGGCGTGGTACAGCCCGACCGACAAGTACAAGAAGCGCAAATATCCCAATTTCAGCAAGGACGGCCCGCTGGATCAGACCGTCAGCGGCGGTTGGGTGGCCTTGTCGCAGCACTATTTCCTGGCTGCCTGGGTGCCGCAGAAGGATCAGGCCGCGTTGTTCACCCTGGCGGAAAAGGGGCGGATCTATGAAATCGCGGCACACGGCCCGCAGGTGACGCTGGCCCCGGGTCAGCGGTTTGCAAGCAATGCCACGTTGTGGGTTGGCCCGAAGTTGGCGGACAAGCTGGAGGCCACGGCCCCGGGCCTGGAACTGGCGCTGGATTACGGCATGTTCACCGTGCTCTCCAAACCGATCCACTGGCTGCTGACCCAGCTGCACAAGCTCACCCACAACTGGGGCTGGGCGATCGTGCTGCTGGTGGTGCTGATCAAGCTGGCGCTGTATCCGCTGTCGGCGGCGCAGTACAAGTCGATGGCCAAGATGCGCAAGTTCCAGCCGCGCATCGCCCAGCTGAAAGAGCGCTACGGCGAGGACAAGCAGAAGTTCCAGATGGCGATGCTGGACTTGTACAAGAAGGAAAAGATCAACCCCGCCGGCGGCTGCCTGCCGGTGCTGGTGCAGATGCCGGTGTTCCTGGCGTTGTACTACGTGCTGCTGGAAGCGGTGGAGCTGCGGCAGGCACCGTGGATCCTGGGCTGGGTCAGCGACCTGACCGCGCAGGATCCGTATTTCATCCTGCCGTTGCTCAACGCGGCGGTGATGTTCCTGACCCAGCGGCTGACGCCGGCAGTCGGGATGGATCCGATGCAGCAGAAGATGATGCAGATGATGCCGCTGGTGATGGCGGTGATGTTTGCGTTCTTCCCGGCCGGCCTGGTGCTGTACTGGGTCACCAACGGCACCCTGGGCCTGGCCCAGCAGTGGTGGAACATGAAGCGCTTCGCCGAGGAGCCGGCGCAGGCGTGAAGACCGTCGTGCGGGCGCTGGCCGGATACCGGCGCTGCACGGTGGGCCGACGGCCAAGACACGCCGTAAATACATCCATGTAGGCTTCTCGGCGACATCCTTGTCGCCGAGAGTCTTGGCCGTCGGCCCACCGCACAACGCCTCGTCGCGATTGGGCCCGTCTGCGATCATTCCCCCATGACCGACACCGACACCATCGTCGCCATCGCCACCGCTGCCGGCACCGGAGGGGTGGGCATCGTGCGGCTGTCCGGGTCGCGGGCAAAAGCCATTGGCGAAGCCCTCTGCGGCAAGCCCTTGCGGGTTCGGGTGGCGCAGTACGCGCGATTTTCCGATGCCCGGGGCGAGCCCCTCGATGACGGCATCACGCTGTATTTCGCGGCCCCGGCCAGCTTCACCGGTGAGGACGTGGTGGAACTGCAGGCGCACGGCGGGCCGGTGTTGCTGCGCGAGCTGGTGGCGCAGTGCATCGGGCGCGGCGCACGGCAGGCGTTGCCGGGCGAATTCAGCCAGCGCGCCTTTCTCAACGGCAAGCTGGATCTGGCCCAGGCCGAGGCACTGGCGGACTTGATCGCGGCAGCGGATCTGCGCGCAGCCCGGGCCGCCAGACGTTCGCTGGATGGCGTGTTTTCACGACAGATCGAGACGTTGATGGCGCAGGTCCTGGCCTTGCGCGTGCATGTGGAAGCGGCGATCGATTTTGCCGACGAGCCGCTGGAGACCCTGGGCGGCCGCCAATTGCGGGACAACCTGCAGCGGGCCTGCACCCAGGTGTCCGAGTTGCTGGCCGCGGCCGTCCGCGGGCAGAAATTGCGGGATGGCCTGCACGTGGTGCTGGTGGGCCCGCCGAATGCCGGCAAAAGCTCCCTGCTCAATGCCCTGGCCGGGCATGACCGCGCGATTGTCACCGACATCCCCGGCACCACCCGCGACTTGCTGCAGGAAACCGTGCGGATCGACGGCGTGGAACTGACCCTGGTGGATACCGCCGGGCTGCGCGTTTCGGTCGATCGCATCGAGGCCGAGGGCATCCGCCGTGCCCACGCCGAGCTTGCGCACGCGGATCTGGCCCTGGTGGTGCTGGATGCACGCGACCCCGAGACCGGGCGCAGGGCGGTTGCGGAGGCCCTGAACGGGGTTCCGGCAGTGCTGTGGTTGCACAACAAGGTCGATTTGCTGAGCCCGGCCCCGACGCTGGTGGACGATGCCCTGGCAGTGTCGGCACGCACCGGAGCGGGGCTGTCGCAGCTGCATGCGCGTCTGCTTGCGCTGGCGGGGAACGGAACCGGGGATGGCGCATTTTCGGCACGCAGTCGGCACGTGGACGCGCTGGAGGCCGCGCGCGACGGGTTGCTGCAGGCGGCACAAGAGTTGCAGCACGAGCGGCTGGAACTGGCGGCAGAGGCGCTGGCACGGGCACATGCCGCCTTGGGGAGCATTGGCGGCACGATCGACGCAGATGGTTTACTTGGTCACATTTTTTCGACTTTTTGCATCGGAAAATGACATATCTGCAGGCGCAGGCTTGACAATTGCGTTGCGCTGCCGCGTGCTATCGTCAAACAAGCCACGGTTCAAGGGGGAAGTTCTCATGTCTGCAAGCAAAAAACGGTTTCACGGGATGGTGCCAGTGGCGCTGACGCTGGCGGCAGTCTGCGCCCTGACGGCCTGTGGCAAGAAAGACGAAGCGGCGGCCACCGGGCCTGTGGCCACCAAGTCCGCGGCAGCACCCACGCCGGAGTCGGTGGTGTCGGCATCGGTGGCATCGATGACTGCCGATCAATTGCGCGAAGCCGCTGGCAAGGCCTACAACGAGAACCGCCTGTATGCGCCGGCCGGCAACAACGCGATGGAGTACTACCTGGCGTTGCGTGACAAGCAGCCGGGCGATGCCGGTGCGTCCAGCGCACTGAATGATCTGCTACCCATGGCAGTGGTGGCGGCCGAACAAGGAACGACGCGGCAGGATTTCGCCGAAGCCAACCGCCTGCTGGCGTTGATCGGCAAGGCCGATGCCAACCACCCGGCGCTGGAGCGTTTGAAAGCCAGCGCGGCGAGTGCCGAAGCCAAGGCCAGGAAAGATGCGGAAACCAAGCAGTTGACCGCCGAAGAGGAGGCCAAGAAGCAGGCCGACCTGGCGAAGAAGCGTGAAGAAGACCAGAAGAAGCTGCAGGAACAGCAACGCCAGCAGCAGGCCACCGCCGAACAGCAGCGCCAGCAGCAGGCCACCGCCGAACAGCAGCGTCAGCAGGCCGCTGCCGCTGAAGCCGAGAAGCAGCGGCAGGCCGAAGCCGAGCGCCAACGGCAGGCCCCCGCCGCACCCGCTGCTGCTGCTCCCGCCGCCCGCCCGGCCACGGCCGTTTCCAATGAGCTGCACGCGATCTCCACCCCCAGCCCGCGGTTCCCGGCAGCAGCCCAGCGTGCCGGCGGCACCGGGTCGGTGCAGGTGGAATTCACGGTGGCAACCGATGGCTCGGTTTCCAGCGCCCGGGTGGTGTCCAGCGATACGCCGCGCCAGTTCCAGCGCGACTTCGAGCGTGAGGCCTTGTCTGCGGTCAAACGCTGGCGGTTCCAGCCGGTGGGTCAGGCCATCACCAGCCGCCGCACGATTTCCTTCGAATGACGAAACCGCGGCAGCAGCCAGGAAAAAGAAAAAGCCCGGCAAACGCCGGGCTTTTTCGTTGCAGCAGGGGTCGTGGCGTCAGGCCGAGATCGCCAGTTTCTCCTGCTTGTAACGCCACACCGCCAGTGCCCACAACACCGCCGCCAGCGCCAGCGAGCTGGCCAGGTACAGGCCCCACTGCTGCACCGTGGCCACCTCGCCACGGGTGATCTTCTGGATCAATTGGTTTTGCGACAGGAACGGTACCGCGTACTGCCACAGCGCGGTGTCCTTGAGTGGATAGGCCATCAACCCGTAGGCCGGCAGCATCGGCAGCATCATCAGCCACATGATGTGGCTCTGCGCTTCCTTCATGCTCTTGGCACCCGCCGCCAGCGCGGTGATCAGCGCGGTGCCGATCAGCACCAGCGGCACCAGCGTCAGCAGCAGCTTGCCCATCGCCAGGAAGCTCACGTCCATCTGCTTGGCCATGCCGCTGGCCAGAGTGGCGCTGACCTTGAACGAGACCAGGATCAGCAGCATCGAGGCCATGCCCAGCAGTGCCGCGGCCAGCATCTTGCCGCCGACCAGCGCGGCGCGCGATGCCGGGGTGGCCAGCAGCGGTTCCAGCGACTGCCGTTCGCGTTCGCCGGCGGTGGTGTCCATCGCCAGGTGCGCGCCGCCGATGAAGGCGAAGATGGTCAGGATCATCGGCAGCAGGATCGACATGAACTGGCTGTTCCTGGCTTCGGGCGTGGCCATGTCGCGGGTGCCGACGCGCAGCGGGGTGGCGATCGCCGGGTTGATGCCGCGGATCAGCAGCCGCATCGCGCCGACGCCGTTGCCGTAGCCTTCCAGCACCTTGTTCACGCGCGCCACTTTCACGTCGCCGTTGCGGCGCGTGGTGTCGGTGATGATGTCGATCTTGGCCGGCTTGCCGGCGTGCCAGTCCTTGGCGAAGTCGGCATCGACGGCCAGCGCCAGGTCTTCTTCCTGCGCCCGCACGCGGGCTTCGATGTCGGCCGGTGCCGGTTCGGTTTCGATGCCGTAGCTGGCCAGGAACTTCATCAGGTTGGGCGCGCGTTCGATGCCCAGCACCGGCACGTGCAGGGTTTTTTCCAACTGGGTTTCGGCGCGCATCTGGGTGAGCTTGCCGATGCCGAGGAAGAGCAGCGGATACAGCAGCGGGGCGACCAGCAGCGACAGCAGGAAGGTGCGGCGGTCGCGGTAGAAATCCAGCCATTCCTTGCGCAGCACCGTCAGCATGGCGGAGGTGAACGACGTCTTGTTGTTCATGCGTGCAGGCCCTCTTCGCTGCCGATCAGTTTCACGAATGCGTCTTCCAGGTTGGCCTCGCCGGCCTGTGCACGCAGCTCATCGGTGCTGCCCTGCGCCATCACCCGGCCATTGGCGATGATCACGATGCGATCACACAGCGCGGCCACCTCCTGCATGATGTGGCTGGAAAAAATCACGCAGCGGCCCTCGCTGCGAAGTTCCTGCAGGAAGCCGCGCAGCCCGCGCGTGGTCATCACGTCGAGGCCGTTGGTGGGCTCGTCGAGGATCACGTTCTTCGGGTCGTGGATCAGCGCGCGGGCGATCGCGGTCTTGGTGCGCTGGCCCTGCGAAAACCCTTCGGTGGCGCGGTCGAGGAAGTCTTCCATCTGCAGTGCGGCGGCAAGTTTTGCGGTGCGCGCGGCAATCTCGGCAGGGGAGAGGCCATGCAGCTTGCCGAAGTAATCGATGTTCTCGCGCGCGGTCAGGCGCTTGTACACGCCGCGCGCGTCGGGCAGCACGCCCAGGCTGCGGCGCACGCGTTCGGCATCCTGCGCCACGTCCACGCCATCCACCAAAACGCGGCCGGATTCGGGCGTCATCAAGGTGTAGAGCATGCGCAAGGTGGTGGTCTTGCCGGCGCCGTTGGGGCCCAGCAGGCCGGTGATTTCACCATCGCGGGCGGTGAAGCCCACGTCATCCACGGCGGTCACGGGGGTCTTGTCCTTGCCCCGTCCGGGGAAGGTTTTGCGGAGATGTTCTGCAACGATCATTGCGGCATTCCTTGAAAGGGCGGCTTACGGCTGTGCGCCGTTGAAGCTGAGGAAGGGGGTGGCGTAGGCCAGCGTGTCCAGACAGCTGCCGTCCAGCGCCTTGGCATCGGCCTTCTCGATGAATTGGGTAAACAACTTCGGCATGCAGCCGGCACCAATCACGTTATGGCCCTGCCCCTTGAGCACGAACAGGCGGCCGTTCGGCAGGGTTTTCACCACGTCCTTGCCGTAGCGCGGCGGAGTGACCGGATCGAACTCGCCTTCCAGCACCAGCGCCGGCACCTTGGTGGCGAGCGGTGTGTGGAAGTCGGCGGGTGCATTGCCCTTCGGCCATGCCTTGCACATCGCCGCCATGCCCGAAGGCATCAGGTTGCCCAGCACCGTGTTCGCATCTTCCGCGCGCGCCACCATGCTGGCGGCATCCTCGCTGCAGGTCACCGACAATTGCATGCCCATCGCCATCGCGTCTTCCATGTTGCTGGTCATCATCTTTGCCAGCGCCATCAAGCCGTCGTAGTGGCCGGCATTGGCCTCATGGATCAACTTGGGCAGCAGGCCGCTGGCCAGCGGCATGTAGGCATACATCCGCACCAGTCCGGCCACGGTTTCGGCGCGCAGCGTGTCCTGCTTCACCTCGCCGCTGGTGGCGTCGCGGTACTGCACTTGCACCGGTGCGGCGCGCAGTTTGGTCAGCAGCACGTCGAGCTCCGCGCGTGGATCGCCCAGCTTGTCCTTGCAGGCGGGGTTCTTGCTGCACAGGCCGAATTGCAGGGTGAGCGCATCATCCAGATTGCGAGCGAAGATATTGCCAAGCCCCAGCGCATTGGGCACCACCGAATCCAGCACGATGCTGCGGGTGGCGGCCGGATGTCGCATTGCATATTGCTGCGCCACGCGGGTGCCGTAGCTTACGCCCACCAGGTTGACCTGCTGCGCGCCGATCGCCTGGCGCACGGCATCGAGGTCGGCGACCGCATCGGTGGTGGTGTAGAAACGCAGGTCGGCTTTTTTCGACAGCGTTTCCGCGCATTGTGCGGCCTGCGTCTGCATCGCCTCGGGCGTGGGGCTGGCGTTGTCGGCATCGTCATCCAGTGCCTTGCACGACAGCAGGTTGGATTTGCCGGTGCCGCGTTGATCAACAAGGATCACGTCGCGCTGCTTGCGTATTTCCTTGAATACCGGGTCGAGGCCGGGGAAGGTGTCCACCGCCGACTGGCCGGGGCCGCCGGCGAGGAAGAACACCGGGTCCGGCTGCTTCTCGCCGTTGCTGGTGGCCTGCAACCAGGCGATGTTGAGCGCGAGCTTGCGGCCCTCTGGCTTGCTGCGGTCTTCCGGCACGCTGAAATTGCCGCACATCGCTTCCAGGCTGTCCTTGGCCAGCGGCGAGCTGAGGCTGCACGGAGTGAAGGCGATCTTGCCCAGCAGCACCGGCTGGATCGGTGCGAGCGGGGTGCGATCGTGCTTGCTGGTGGTGGCGCGGCCGGGTGACGGGTCTTGCGCGTGTTGCAGCGCCCGATAGCCGAACAGGGCGGCGGCAAGCGAAACGGCAAGGAGGATTCGGGTCTTGCGGGACATCATCGTGACAACCCTCTTGTGGTTGCGGAGGAAAGGGGAACGGGTTCAGCCCGCATCGGGCAGGAACACGTCTTCGATGCGCAGCGAAAACAAACGGGCGATGCGGAAGGCCAGCGGCAGCGACGGATCGTACTTGCCGGTTTCCAGCGCGTTGATGGTCTGCCGCGACACATCCAGCCGCAGGGCCAGTTCGCCTTGCGACCAGCCCTGGGCTTCGCGCAACTCGCGCAAGTGGTTGTTCACGACGACGGTCTCACAGGTAGCGCCGGGTGAACACGTATTTGGCGATGCCGTAGAACAGCATCAGCAGCGGAAACACCCAGATCATTGCCGCCGCGGCATCGAAGTGCAGCACCTTGGCTTTTTCCAGCAGGCCGCCGGCGAAATACAGCACCGACACCAGCAGGCTGGCGGCACCGATGGCTTCAGTTTCGATCCGCCGCTGCAGCTCGTCGATCTCGCGCAGGTAGCGCAACGCGGCGCGCATCAGCAGCACGATGGCCAGCGCCGGGGTGATGGCGACGACCGCACGCAGCGGCACCGAGTCGATGCCGCGCTTGATCCACCAGATCGAGGCGAACAGCGCCAGCGAGTAGAAGATCATGATCGGCCACAGCGCCTTGATGTAGCGCTTGCCGGCCGGCTGCGCATACATCTCGTCGCAATGCTCGCGCCACCAGCGTGGCACCAGCAAAAACAGCAGCGCGCCCAGCAGATAGCCAGTGCCGATGCCCAACCAGGTCTGCACCGCATTCTTCGGCCAATGCAGCAGCCACTGGCCGGCGGCGGCCAGCAGCAGGCAGCCCACGGCGATGGCGCCGAACCCCAGCATCCAGCGGCGCAGGGTCACGGCTGGCCGTCCCTGTGGGTTTTGGCGAGGGCGGCGAAGCCCAGAACGACGAACACCAGGCCCACGCCGAGGAAGGCGGTCTGTCCGCTGGCGGCGACGGCAAGGAAGGCTGCGCCGATGCCCAGATAGCCGAGGCCGGTGCCCTTCAGGCGGTTGCGCGGTGTGACCATTGCGGGAATCTCATGTCAAGTGAGCTTGACAGGACAATACCGGCGTCACGGATGGCTTGTCAAGGTTGCTTGACAAGCATGCGGTTCGCGAGAGACGCGTGATGCATCGCACGGGAAGCAATGTGACGTTCATCACGAATGTTTAGAATCGCCGCTTTTGCGAACAGGACGCTGCAAGTGCGCCAGGCAGTTCGCGCGCACAAGCCGCTGCCGCTCGGATCACGAAACCAAGGAACCAAGACTGTGATGAACAGAACCCTGTTGGCTGCGGCCATCGCGCTGGCGCTGCTGGCCGGCTGCAAGAAGGAAGGCGCAACCGATGCGCTGAAGGAAGCCGCCGCGGCCGCGCTGGAAAAGGCCGCCGATGCGAAGCCCGGACAGGCGGACGGCGCGGCCGCTGCCGGCCCGGCGAAGGCCGGCGATTTCGACATTTCGACGATTCCGCTGAGCACTGTGCCGCTAGGCGACTTTCCCTACATCACCCTGCCCGAGGGTTACGTCGGCAACGGCGATGCCGAAACCAAGCGGATCGCGCGCTTCCCGTTCTGGGTGAAGGGCAAGGCGCACTGGGTGGAAGGGCGGTTCCACCTGGTCAACGTCTATCCGGAGAAGGAAGGCGACTACAACCCGTACGAGCTGCGCAGGAACCTGGAAGCGCTGATCGCGCAGATGGGCGGGGTGAAGGTTTCGGAGGAGCAGATCCCGTACGACACCATCAAGAGCTGGGGTGACGAAATCACGATGGGCTTCCTCAAAGGCCTGGGTGACATCTATAACGTGCCGGTCCACACCTACGTGGTGCGCCGCGACGACGGCAACATCTGGGTCCATTTCGCTCAGGACACCGCCCAGGGCGGGATCATCGTCGGCCAGGAAAAAGCCTTTGTTGCCACCGCCCGGCTGCTGCCGGCCAGTGAAATGAAGAAGCAGCTCGACGCCGCCGGCAAGGTGGCGCTGCAGGTCAACTTCGCCACCGACAAGACCGAGGTGCTGGCGGACTCGCTGCCGCAGATCGAGCAGGTGGCCGAACTGTTGAAGAGCGATGGCGCGCTCAAGCTGGCGATCAACGGCCACACCGACAACACCGGCGATGCGGCGCACAACCAGCAGCTCTCCGAGGGCCGCGCCAAGGCCGTGGTCGCTCTGCTCACCGCAAAGGGCATCGACGCTGCGCGTCTGACTGCCGCGGGCTTCGGTTCCACGCAACCGGTGGCCGACAACGGCACCCAGGAAGGAAAGGCGAAGAACCGCCGGGTGGAGTTGGTCAAGCAGTGATGTACGTAATGCGATGGTGTGTGAGTTTGGGATTGTTTGTGGCAGCCTGCCTGTTGTCGGCATGCACTGGCCTTGCGGTGAAACGGAACACGGCCGCAGTGAACGTCGAGCAGGGCAAATTCGCACCAGCAACGGCCGCCGCCATCGCGGCGGCACGTCAGCAAGGCATTCCCCTGCATCTGGAGGTGCTGCCCGTATCGGCTTGGGCGGCATTGGAAGCAAGCCCTGCGATACCGGTTGGGCTAGCGCCGGGCCAGCCTGCGAAGGTCTATGTGATCTTCGACGCCAATTGTCCGTATTGCGCCGACCTGTACTGGCGGCTGCAAGGCAACGCCTTCCGCAGCATTGGCATGCGTTGGGCGCCGGTGGCGTTCATGAAACAAGACAGCGCCGCCATCGCCGACGTCATTCTGGCCGCGAACGATCCGAGCAAGGCGTTAGCTGACTATTTCCGGACGAATGAACTCAATAGCGACAAGGCTTATGAATTGCCGTCCTTTGTCATGCAAGCTCGGCATGCGCAAGACTACACGGGGCTGATGCGCCATCTGCGCGAATGGGGTGGCTACGCCCCGATGGTCATCATTCGCACGCCGGCCGGAGAAGTGCTGCAGGTGCGTCACGACAAGGGCGAGGCATTGCGTCTGGCGCTGGGCTTGGCGGCAGCGCAATAGGCGCTGCCAAGTCGCGCGCAACCCTCACTTGTTGCTGACGTACTTCTCGCGCCGGATCATCGGGATCGGCAGGCCGATGGTTTTCAAGACCTCGAAATTGGCATCCACCATGTCCGGATTGCCGCACAGGTAGGCGATGTCGCTGGCCGGGTTCGGCGCCAGTTCGGGCAGGACGTTCTGCACATAGCCGTGGCGGACGTCGGGGTGCGCGTGCGGCGAACCTGCGGCGGGCAATTCACGCGACAAGCAAGGCAGGTAGCGAAAGCCCGGATGCGCATCGGCGAAGGCGCGGAACTCGTCGCCGTACAGCAGTTCTGCGGGGGTGCGCGCGCCTTGCAGCAGCACGATTTCGATGCCGCGCGTCTGCATCTGCTGTTCCAGCTGCGGCAGCATCGCCCGGTACGGGGTGATGCCGGTGCCGGTGCCGATCAGCAGGTAGCGGTGGTTGGCATCGTTGGGAAACAGGCAGAAGCGCCCGAACGGGCCGCTGGCGTCCACCGTGGCGCCGATTTCCAGTGCTTCGAACAAGGCGGTGGCGGCGCCGCCTTGCACATAGCTCACCGCGATCTCCACCCGGCCATCGGGCAGGGCATCGGGCGGGCGCCCCACCGCGATCGAATAGCTGCGCTTGGCGGCGCTGCCGTCGGCGTATTCGAAGTGGATCTGGATGAACTGCCCCGGGATGCAGGCCAGCGGCTGGCCGTCGTCGCGCAGGAACGACAGGTGCGCCACGCTGGGCGCGATCATCCGGCGGGCGGTCAGCTTGAGCGGGAAATGGACAATGGCCACGAGGTTGCAACACTGCGTGGCGAGGGTGGTGCCACAAGGCTGCCTATACTACCGGCTTCCCGCGCGGGCTTCCGCGTACGAGGCCCGCCATGACCCAAAACAACGCCGCGCCCGCA
>JAGWUF010000095.1 GCA_028868545.1 Lysobacteraceae bacterium
CGCATCGTCATCACCCACACCATCGTGCCGGAGGCCATCGGCGGGCGCGGGATCGCGGCCGCACTGGTGCGCGCCGCATTGGAATACGCGCGCGACAACGGCCTGCAGGTCGTGCCGCAATGTTCGTATGCCGACGTGTGGATGCAGCGGCATCCGGAGTTCGACGCGCTGCGCGCCTGAACATTTCAGTCGCCGGGATAGCGGACGGCGATGATCGCGAACTGCACTTTACCGGCAGGTAGCTGCACCTCGAATTCATCGTCCACGCGCTTCTTCAGCAGCACCCGTGCCAGTGGTGCGTCGATGCTGATCCAGCCGCGCTTGGCGTCGGTCTCGTCGGGGCCGACGACGCGGTAGCAGGCCCGTTCGCCGGTATCGACGTTCTCCAGCTCCACCTGCGCGCCGAAGAACACCGCACTGCTGTCGGCAGGCGCGTCCTCCACCACTTTCAGCACCTCCAGCCGCTTGCTGAGGTAGCGCACGCGGCGGTCGATCTCGCCCAACTGCTTCTTGCGGTAGGTGTATTCCGCATTCTCCGAACGGTCACCCTCGGCCGCGGCGGCGGCCAGCGCCTTCACCACCTCGGGGCGACGCACGCGCCACAGGTCGTCCAGCTCCGCTTTCAGCCGGGCATGGCCGGCACGAGTGATCAGCGCGGTGCTTTTTTCGGCGGGCGGACGCCAGCGGCTCATGCGGGCATTCCCGGTGGCAACAAGGCCAGCGCAGCTTCCAGCTGCGCGCGCTGGGCATCCTCGCGACAGGCTTCGCGTGCACTGCGCAGCACCGTGGCCGCATCGGCAGGGGCGTCCAGCCGGTGTTGCAGCACTTGCGCGGCTTGCAATGCCCATTGCGAGGCCTGGGGGTGGCGCGGGTCGGCACGCAGCAAGGCCTGCCAGATCGACACCGCCAGCCGGCACTGACCGGCGTCGCAGGCACGCGCTGCCAGCAGGTTTCCGTGTTCCGGGTCTGGCGGGGTGAAGCCCGGGTTGGTGGCCATGATTTCGTGCAGCAAGCCCAAGGCGCGGCGCTCGTGTTTTTCCAGCAGCAAGACGGTGAGGAAGTGGCCCGCGTGCGTCTCTGCAGTCGCGGCATCGCCGGTTTCCAGCAGCAGTTGCCGGTAACGCGCATGCACATCCAGCCCGACGGCACGCTCTCGCATGGTTTCGCGCAGGAGTGCCAGCGCGGCCTGCAGATCGCCTTGCGTGGCGATGCGTGCGGCATGCTCCAGCAGTGTCTGATCCTGTGCCCTGGGCGTGAGCAGCGCCTCTTGATGCCGCGCCGGCACATGGCCCAACTCTTCGTGGTAGCGATACAACACGCAGCCCAGCAGGTGGAAGCTGGCGAATAATCCCCAATAAAACGCTGCATCCACCAGCAGTGCTGCCACGAAGCCGGGCAGATATGGCACCAGCATCTTGCCGGCCACCAAAGGCAGCGCCTGGAACAGGAACAAACCCGTCATCACCGCGAAATACGGGGCACCGATGCGGGCGGCCATCTGCCAGGCGGTGGCCGGGTTCAGTGCCCGCCACAGGCCATCCCCGGTGGCCAGGGCCAGCAGCAGGGCCGGTTGCAACCACACGAATGCCGCCAGCAACAACAATGCCGTGCCGGGCATGTCGGCATGGCGGCAATACAGCCCGACGGTCAGCAGTACCAGGAGGACGGCCAGCAGCCGCCAGACCGCGCCAGTGGGGGCGTCCACCACCAGGATGGGTGCGGCGTCGCGCCCGTTGCCGGTGGCCAGCAACAGTTCGAATGCGTATTTGTATGCGGCGAAATAAGTGATGAGCGCGAACACCCCGCCGGCACCGGGCAACCACGCCAGCATGCCCGCCAGGGTGAACACGCACAGCGCCAGCAGTGCATCCCCTTGCAGGGGATACAGCGCGATCTGACGAAGACTGCAAGCTGCGTTTGCAGATGGCCTGCGACGGTTCATCCGGACGTGCTGCGTGTGCTTATTTGCGGCTAAGCGTGTAGTTCAGCGGGCTGTCGATGGCCTTGCCGTCACGATCCAGCATGCGCAGTTGGGTGGTGGACAATACCGCGTAGTAATCGTCGTATTCGTCCTTGTTGGCCGGATGCAGGTGCACGGTCTTGCCGCTGCTCTCCAGGGTGTAGCTGCCTTCGGAAACGAAACTGGAGTGATCCTTGTCCTGATAGAGCTGGGTCAGTGTGTAATGGTCATCGGCACGCAGTTCCAGCGTGGTTTCAATGCCTTCGCAATCGGCACACGGCAACAAGCCGGCGTAGCTGCCGGCAATGCTGGCCGGCGCGGGTTCGGCGGCAGCTGTTGCAGGCGTGGTGGGGGCGGTTCCGGTGGTGGTGGCAGGCGTTTGGGGCTTGCAGGCGGCAAGTGCCAGGGCGACAAGAAGAAGGCATGGCAGGCGATGCGGTTTCATGAGGTTTCCGAAGCTGGGGGAAGATGCGTGCAGGTGGGCGTCAGCGTTTGCCGCCGAAGATGCCACCCAGCAGGCCACGCATGATCTGCCGGCCCACCTGGCTGCCCACCGTGCGCGCGGTCTGCTTGGCCATGCTTTCGATCATGCCCTGCCGGCGATTGGTGCCGAACAGCGCATCCTTCACCGTGTCGCCGAAGCCGTGGCTGTTGTCGGCCTTGTCCTGGGCTTGCGTGCGTGCCTGCGGCGCTTGCGCCTGGTCGGTTTTCGCTTCAGCTTTCCTGGCCAGCATTTCGGCGGCCGATTCGCGGTCGATGGCGGTGTCGTATTTGCTGCCTACCGGGCTGCCGGCGCGCACCTGCGCGCGTTCGGCTTCCGTGATGGCGCCCATCCGGCAACGTGGCGGCGCGATCAGGGTTTTTTCCACCGGCATCGGCACGCCCTTGTCCAGCAGCATCGAGGTCAAGGCCTCGCCCACGCCCAGCTGGCCGATGGCATTGGCCACGTCCAGCGCCGGGTTGCTGACGAAGGTTTCCGCTGCGGTCTTCACGGCTTTCTGGTCACGCGGGGTGAACGCGCGCAGGGCGTGCTGCACGCGGTTGCCCAGCTGGCCGAGGATGTTGGTGGGGATGTCGTCCGGGAACTGCGAGCAGAAATACACGCCCACACCCTTGGAGCGGATCAGCCGCACCACCTGTTCGATGCGCTGCTGCAAGGCCGGCGGCGCATCGTTGAACAGCAGGTGTGCTTCGTCGAACACGAACACCAGCTTGGGTTTGTCCAGATCGCCCACTTCCGGCAGGGTTTCGAACAATTCCGACAGCAGCCACAGCAGGAAGCTGGAATACAGCTTGGGCTTCAGGATCAATTGGTCGGCGGCCAGGATGTTGACCACCCCGCGCCCCTCGTAGTTCACTCGCATCAGGTCGGCCAATTCCAGCGCCGGTTCGCCGAAGAACATCTGCGCGCCTTCCTGCTCCAGCCGCAACAAGGCGCGCTGGATCGCGCCGATCGACTGCGTGCTGACCAGCCCGTAGCTGGTGCTGATGTCCTGGCGCTCTTCCGCGATCAGGTTCAGCAGGGCGCGGAAATCGGCCAGATCCAGCAGCAGCAAGCCGCGGTCGTCGGCCAGCTTGAACAGGATGTCCAGCACGCCGCTCTGGGTGTCGTTGAGTTCCAGGATGCGGCCCAGCAGGGTGGGGCCCATCTCGCTGACGGTGGTGCGTACCGGATGCCCGGCCTTGCCCCACAGATCCCAGAACACCACCGGTGCGGGCTCGTTCTTGTAGTCGGCAATGCCCAATTGCGCGATGCGCGCCTGTAGTTTCTCGTTCAGCGCGCCCGGCATCGCCAGCCCGGCCACGTCGCCCTTGACGTCGGCCAGAAACACCGGCACGCCGAGCCGCGAGAATCCTTCCGCCAGGGTCATCAGGGTGACCGTCTTGCCGGTACCGGTGGCGCCGGCGACCAGACCGTGGCGGTTGCCGTATTTGGGCAGCAGCAGCACGTTGCCGCTGGTTTCGGTGGTGATGGCTTTGCCGACGAGTATGGGGTCCATGGTGATCCGCGATGTGGAAGGCGTGCGGGGATTCTATAGCGAGGCGGAGCCGGGCATGGTCATGACGGTTGCCGGCCTGTACCTGCGCGGCTAACCTGCCAACCCTTGTAGCTGTCTGGTTTGCATGATGCCGAATTGCTCGAACGCCGTGATTGTTGCCGCTGTCTCCTCGTTGCTTGCCGTGCTGTGCATGCCTGCGGCGCACGCGGAATCGAAAAAATCCGAGGCGGTGGCCGTGCCCCAGCTGCAGCAACGCATGGATGCGGCGGAGAAGCGTTACCGGAATGCCATGTTGTCCGACAACGAGGAGCAGGCCACCGCTGCCACCACCGCCGCGCTGGCGGAAATGAAGGCGGTGGTGGATGCCTGCGCCAAGCAGCGCGGCTGTGCGGTGGACACCATGCTGACCACCTACGAGCGCCTGTTGAAGGCGACCCCGCAATTCGATGACGGGGGCGACGCTGATGGCGAGGATGCGCGGCTGGACGAGCGGGATTTCACTGCCGCCAATGTGCCGGACAACGCCAATGCCGCGTCGCTGCTCAGCGAAGACGGCCAGCGATTCGTGAACATGGTGCAGTTCAATCCGGCGGTGCAGGCCGGCATCCGGCGCTGGCTGACCGACCTGCGGCCCTCGTTGATGGACAGCTACGAGAACTACCGCTACATGCAGGACATGATGGCGCCGGCATTCAAGAAATACGGCCTGCCGGAAGCCCTGCTGTTCGGGATCATGGCCAAGGAATCCAACGGCAAGGTGCATGTGGGCTCGCGCGCCGGTGCGGTGGGGCCGCTGCAGTTCATGCCGGCCACCGGGCGGCGC
>JAGWUF010000042.1 GCA_028868545.1 Lysobacteraceae bacterium
AGCGAAGCGGTCGGCCTGGACATCCGTGCGCGGCGTGTCACCACCCGCAACGGCGACATCCATCATTACGACGCGCTGCTGCTGGCCACCGGCGCCGAGGCCGCCCGCATCCCGCTGCCGCGTTTCGACCTGCCCAACGTGTTCACCCTGCGCACGCTGGCCGATGCCGATGCCTTGATCGCAGGCATCGCTCACGCCGGCACGCTGGCCATCATCGGTGCCGGTTTCATCGGCATGGAAGCCGCCGCGGCCCTGCGCACGCGCGGGTTGCAGGTGCATGTGATCGCACCGGAAGCCCTGCCGCTGTCGCGCATCCTCGGGCCGCAACTGGCCGGGCATCTGCTGCAATTGCACCGCGACCAGGGCGTGCATTTCCATCTGGAAACCCAGGCCGACCATTTCGACGGCAAGACCCTGCGGCTGGCCGATGGCAGCTTGTTGGTGGTGGACGCGCTGCTGGTGGGCATCGGCGTGCGCCCGCGCATCCAGCTGGCCGATGCCGCCGGCTTGAAGATCGAAAACGGCATCGTGGTGGATGCGCAGCTGCGCACCAGCGCCGCCGACGTGTATGCAGCCGGCGACGTGGCGCGCTACCCGCATGCCGGCGGGATGGCGCGGGTGGAGCACTGGGTGCATGCGCAGCGGCAGGGCCAGTGCGTGGCCGACAACCTGCTGGGCGACGACCGCGCGTTCACGGATCCGCCGTTCTTCTGGACCCACCACTACGGCAACGACCTGCGCTACCTCGGCCACGGCAACGGCTGGAACCGGGTGGAAGTGGATGGCGACCCCGCCGCCAACGACTGCCTGGCCCGCTACTACCGCGACGACGTGCTGGTGGCGGCGGCGACCCTCGGCCGCGACCGCGAGTTGCTGGCGCTGCAAGCCCGGCTGTAACCACTCGTCATGGCCGCGTCGTGCGCGGCCACGACGGTTCGCAACCCATCAACCCGTCGGCGGGATCGGCGCAACATGCGTCGCCCGGCGGCTGAGCCCTGCCGGCCGGACTGCTAAAATATCGAGTCTTTGCTCGAACGCCGCCATCGTGCGGCGTTTTCGTCGTTTCCGGAGTCCGTCATGACCAGCACCGCCGAACTGTCTTCCCCCGAATCCGCCAAGTCGCTGCTCACCCACGACGTGCTGGATACCGACTACACGCTGGACGACAAATACCGCCGCATCCAAGGGCGCATTTACCTCTCGGGTGTGCAGGCCTTGGTGCGGCTGCCCTTGGTGCAAAAATTGCGCGACGAACGCGCCGGCTTGAATAGCGCTGGCTTTATCAGCGGTTATCGCGGCAGTCCGCTGGGCGGCTTCGATCTGGAATTGTGGCGGGCGAAAAAATATCTGGAAGGCGCGGCCATCAAGTTCACCCCCGGCCTCAATGAAGACCTGGGCGCGACGATGGTCTGGGGCACCCAGCAGCCGGGCCTGTTCCCCGGCGCGAAGCACGATGGCGTGTTCGCGATGTGGTACGGCAAGGGCCCCGGCGTGGACCGCTGCGGCGACGTGTTCAAGCACGCCAACGCCGCCGGCACCTCCAGGCATGGCGGCGTGCTGGCGCTGGCCGCCGACGACCACGCCTGCCGCAGCTCGACGTTGCCGCACGGCAGCGAGGACGAATTCGTCAGCGCGATGATGCCGATCCTCAACCCGGCCGGCGTGCAGGACATCCTCGACATGGGCGTGCTGGGCTGGGCGATGAGCCGCTACACCGGGCGCTGGGTGGGCTTCAAGACGATTGCCGAAACCGTGGAATCCTCCGCATCGGTGGATGTGGATCCCTACGCGCAGCAGATCGTGCTGCCGGGCGACGACGACTTCGCAATGCCGGTCGGTGGCCTCGGCATCCGTTGGCCGGACCCGCCGATGGAGCAGGAAATGCGCCTGCATCGCTATGCGGTGAAGGCGGCGCAGGCGTTCGCGCGCGCCAACCGGCTCGACCGGGTGGTGATCGATTCGCCGAAGGCGCGGCTGGGCATCGTCACCACCGGCAAGAGCTATCTGGACGTGCTGCAGGCGCTGGAATACCTGGGCCTCGACGAAGCCGCCTGCTTTGATCTCGGCATCCGCGTGTACAAGGTGGCGATGACCTGGCCGCTGGAGCCGGTCGGGATCGAACGCTTCGCGCGCGGGCTGGAAGATATTCTGGTTGTCGAGGAGAAGAAGGCCTTCATCGAGCGCCAGCTCAAGGAACAGTTCTACAACTGGCCGGACAGCTGGGGCGCGCGGCCGTCGATCGTCGGCAAGTACGACGAGGAAGGCAACTGGATCCTGCCCTCCACCGGCGAGCTGACCCCGGCCACGATTGCCGGCGTGATCGGCCGCCGTTTGCAGCGCTTTCATCGCAGCGAAAAAATCGACGCGGTGCTGGCGTGGATGGCGCAAAAGGAGGGCGAGCTGGCGCTGCCGCGCGCCAACTTCCCGCGCGTGCCGCATTACTGCAGCGGCTGCCCGCACAACACCTCCACCAAGGTGCCGGAGGGCTCGCGCGCGCAGGGCGGCATCGGCTGCCACTACATGGTGACGTGGATGGACCGCAGCACCGACACCTTCACCCACATGGGCGGCGAAGGCGTGACGTGGGCGGGGCAGGCGCCGTTCACCGACACGCCGCACATCTTCCAGAACCTCGGCGACGGCACCTATTTCCACAGCGGTTCGCTGGCGATCCGCCAGGCGATTGCTGCGGGCGTCAACATCACCTACAAGATCCTCTACAACGACGCGGTGGCGATGACCGGCGGCCAGCCGGTGGACGGCACCCTGACCGTGCCGCAGATCGCCCACCAGATGCGCAGCGAGGGCGTGCAGACGATCGCCCTCGTCAGCGACGACATCGACAAGTGGACCGATCCTTCGATCTTCCCCGCCGGCGTGAGCTTCCACGACCGTCGCGAGCTGGACGCGGTGCAGAAAACCCTGCGCGAGGTGAAGGGCACGTCGATCCTGATCTATGACCAGACCTGCGCCACCGAGAAGCGCCGCCGCCGCAAGCGCGGCAAGCTGGTCGATCCGCAGAAGCGCGTGATGGTCAATTCGCTGGTCTGCGAAGGCTGCGGCGACTGCGGCACCAAGAGCTTCTGCGTGTCGGTCACGCCGAAGGAAACCGAATACGGCCGCAAGCGCGCGATCAACCAGAGCGACTGCAACAAGGACTTCAGCTGCGTCGAAGGCTTCTGCCCCAGCTTCGTGACCGTGCACGGCGGCAAGGTGCGCAAGGGCAAGCAGGTGGATGCCGCCAGCCTGCTGGCCAACCTGCCCGCGCCCGCCGCGCGCACCGACCTGTCGCAGCCCTGGAACATCCTCATCACCGGCGTCGGCGGCACCGGCGTGGTGACGATTGGTGCCTTGCTGGGCATGGCCGGCCATCTGGAAGGCAAGGGCGCGACCGTGCTCGACCAGACCGGACTGGCGCAGAAGGGCGGCGCCGTCACCACTCATATCCGCATCGCCAAAACGCCGGCCGACATCCACGCCGTGCGCATTGCAGCGGGCGAGGCCGATCTGGTGCTGGGCTGCGACATGGTGGTGGTCAACGACTACTGGGTGCTGTCGAAAATCCGCCCCGAGCGCAGCACGGTGGTGGTCAACACCTACGAGGCGATGCCGGGCACCTTCACCACCCGACCGGACATGCAGTTCCCCGCCGCCGACATCGTCAAGGCGATCGCCACCGCGCTCGGCGGGCAGGCACCGCTGCAGATCGATGCCACCCAGATCGCCACCGCGCTGATCGGTGACGCCATCGCCGCGAATCTGTTCATCCTCGGCTACGCTTGGCAACAGGGACTGGTGCCGATTTCGTTCGAGGCGCTGATGCGCGCCATCGAGCTCAACGGCGCCGCCATCGAGATGAACAAGACCGCATTTGCGTGGGGTCGCCTGGCGGTGGTGGACCTGGCCAAGGTGGTGGAAGCCGCCGGCATCGTGCGCAATGTGCCCACCCAGGCCGAAGCCACCGCGCACGCACTGCCGATGCTGGGCGCCACCCCGAACGAAGGCAGCGAGTCCGGGCTGATGCCGCAGGCCGCCACGCTGCGCAACGAAGATGCGCTGCGCCACGTGCCGATCAGTGGCGAAGCGGGCAGCGTCTTCGCGCCGCTGGACGACGCGCGGCTGTCGCGTTCGCTGGACGAAGTGATCGCCCGTCGCGTGGTCTTTCTCACCGATTACCAAAGTGCCGCCTACGCCAAGCGTTATTCCGATTTCGTGCAAAAAATACGCGCCGCCGAAACCGCAAAAGCCCCCGGCAGCAGTGATTTGTCGGAAGCCGTGGCCCGCTATTTCTTCAAGCTGATGGCCTACAAGGACGAATACGAAGTGGCGCGGCTGTACACCAGCGGCGACTTCAGGAAGCAGCTGGAGGCGCAGTTCGAAGGCGACTTCAAGCTGAAGTTCCACCTCGCGCCGCCGCTGCTGGCAAAGAAGAACGCGCAGGGCCAGCTGGTGAAAAAGGAATACGGGCCGTGGGTGTTCACCGCGTTCCGCGTGCTGGCCAAACTCAAGGGCCTGCGCGGCACCCCGCTGGACGTGTTCGGCTACACCGCCGAGCGTCGCGGCGAACGCAAATTGATCGGCGAATACGAGGAAATTGTCACCGCCTTGCTGGACAAGCTCGACGCCGGCAACGTGGATCTCGCCGCGCAGATCGCCAGCGTGCCGGAACACATCCGCGGCTTCGGCCACGTCAAGGAAGCGCATCTGCACCAGGCGCGTGAACAACTGGCACGGCTGCTGAAGGAATGGGACAACCCGCTGCGGATCGTGCAGCACGGGTAAATGGTGTCGTGCTGGAAATTGCCACACAAGTGGGCCGTGAAACCCGGCCCATGATTGAAGCCCTGCGCAAAGGCTAAACCGCCATCGCCAGTTGTTCGTTCTCGATTTCTCGTGCCAAAGCCCAGTCGAGATGGCTAGTACCTTTGTATCGCGAATAGGCGAAGCCCACAGGAGGCCGCGTTCGCTTGCCCGCCAAGCGTGCCGCCACCAGCCGCCCAACTGCGGCACCCAGATCGACCGGCACCGCATTGCCGATCTGCCGATACCTGTCCAGCAAGGTACCGGCGAAGCGCCAGTCATCGGGAAACTGCTGCACGCGGGCGTATTCCTGCACGCTCAGCGGGCGATCCATTTGCGGATGGCACAAGTCGGTGGCTGGCATCGCCGGATGCGTGACCAGCGTCGGCGCCGGCCTGTCCCACGCCAACCGGCGCAGGAACCCGGTCTTGCCGCCGCCAGCCTCGAAGGATTTCCCCAGCGCCTTGCGCTGCAACGCTTCCGGAAGATTGCGCCAGTTCTGTCCAGCGGTCAGCTGGCGGTAATAGACCAGCCGCTTTTCCGGGAAGCGGACGTACTCCTGCTGCGCTTCTTTCAGCCCAGCGACTGCATCGCGGAACGTGCGCCACATCGGCAGACCATGCTCGCCAAACTGGCTATGCGTCGGCGCGAGGAATGGTGCGCGTGATCCGTCGCGGCACGCCATCAGGATGACGCGCTCCCGGTTTTGCGGCGCGCCGAAGTTTGCGGCGTTGTAGAGATTGAAGCTGACCCCGTAGCCTTCCGACTCCAGCCAGTCGATCACATGGCGCAGCGCACCGCCTGGTTGTTCCGCTTCGGTCAAGGGCGGAAAGCCCTTGCCGCGTTGTTCGTGCGGGCGATGCTTGAGCGGTGCCGAAAGCAGGCCGCGCACGTTCTCGATCACCAGGATACGCGGCCGCAATTCCATCGCAAGATCGATGTATTTGAGGAACACATTGCCGCGCGCGTCTTCGA
Source organism: Lysobacteraceae bacterium (assembly GCA_028868545.1). Taxonomy (GTDB): domain Bacteria; phylum Pseudomonadota; class Gammaproteobacteria; order Xanthomonadales; family Xanthomonadaceae; genus Thermomonas. The sequence goes on from JAGWUF010000042.1 coordinate 5,776, forward strand.
AGCCACGCCGCTGGCCTGCCGAACTGAACGCCTGGCAGGGCGGGCCGCCGGCGATCAGATCGATGGGCTGCCGCTTGCCCAGGCCTGCGGCCTCCCGCACTTGCGCGGCATCGTAGGCATTGATGTCTCCCAGCAATGCGATCTCGGGCCGGTTGTCCTGAATGGTGGCGCGGCAGGCCTTGTCGAACTCGCAGGCCAGCACTGGCGCGATCCCCGCGCGCTCCAACCCGAGATCAAGACCCATGGCTCCGCTGAAGAAGCTCAGCGCGACAGCGCCTTCGCGCCGTTTGCGCATGACGGGGTGATCGACCACGGTTTCCACGGGCACCGCCTGTTCGCTCTGGTAAGCCTCCAGTGCGGACTCGCGCACGGCCCATGCCGCGCCCACGCGTTCCGCCGCGATCCGGCCCTCGCGCATCAACTTGCGCGCATATTGCTCCGAACACTGGAGCCGGTCGGCAACATTCACCGCCGAGAGAAGATCGCTCATGGTTTCGAGTCCGAAACAAAATCAAGTACCACGATATGCGGAATTAGGGAATCTGGTCAAGTCGTGTCGGATGGCTTCACCCTGAGGCCACCTGGCCGCCGGTGAACTGGCACCCGCGCCGCCGCAAGCGGCTACGCGGGTGCCAATGCGTCCAGCAGGCCCGCGATCTGTTGCTGCGTGTGCAGCGCGCTCAGGGTGATGCGCAAACGTGCGCTGCCGTCCGGCACCGTGGGCGGGCGGATGGCGGTGACCCAATAGCCTTGGGCCTCCAGTGCGCGCGCGCGCGCCAATGCTTCGGCATCATCGCCAATCAGCAGCGGCTGGATGGCGGTGCTGGACGGCAGCAGCGGCAGACCCAGCTGTGCGGCCCCTGCGCGGAACTGCGCGATGTTCTCGTGCAGGCGTTGCCGCAGGGCTTCGCCCTCCGCGCCTTGCACAAGGGCTACCGCCGCCTGCGTGGCGGCGGCTTGTGCCGGCGGCATCGCGGTGGTGTAGATGCCACCGCGTGCGGTTTGCAGCAGGTGTTCGATCAGGTCGGCATCGCCCACCACCGCCGCGCCCACGCTGCCCAGCGCCTTGCCGAAGGTGATCAGGCGCAGCGGTGCATCGTCCGCACCCAAGCCCGCGGCGGCGGCACTGCCGCGCCCCGCTTCGCCCAGCACGCCGGCGGCGTGGGCTTCGTCGACATACAGCAGCGCATCGTGCTGGCGTGCCGCCGTGGCCAGTGCATGCAGCGGCGCGACATCGCCATCCATCGAAAACACGCCGTCGGTGGCCAGCAATCGCGCACCCTCGGTGCACGTCGCCAATTGCCGCACCGCCGCCGCCACGTCGTTGTGCGGATATCGCTTGAACGCGCAGCCTGCCAAACGCGCGCCGTCGATCAGGCTGGCATGGTTGAGCTTGTCCTGCACGCAGACATCACCCTGGCCCAGCAGGGCTTGCAGCACGGCGAGATTGGCCACGTAGCCACTACCGAACAACAACGCGCGCGGCAGTTGCTGCCAGTCGGCCAATGCGTGTTCCAGCGCGGCATGTTCGGCCGCCTGCCCGCAGACCAGGTGCGAGGCGATGCCGCCGCTGCTGGTGGCCGTGTGCAACGCGGCCAGCAGTGCGGGATGTTGCGACAGGCCCAGGTAATCGTTGCTGCAGAAATTCAGCAGCCAGCGGCCATCGACTTCGCAATGCACGCCCGCGCGGCGGGTGACGATGCGACGCACGCGGGTGCGCTGTGCCGCATCACGCTGCGTGCGTTGTTCGAGACAGCGCTGTTTCAGCAACCGCTGCATCCGCAGCCGCAGCCGTCTTCCGGCGTGCGGGGCGTGCTGCCGCCGCAGCAACCGCTGGCTGCTGCTTCGCTGGCCGCACCGACGATGGTCAGGCTGGCCACGCCGCTGCTGCACGCGCAGCCGCCGCCGCAGCCGCCTTCGCTGCCGACGATGGTCAGGCCGGGAATGGCATCCAGTTGGGATTTCACTTCTTCGATGGGCATGGGGCGCAATCCGAGGCGTTCGAAGAGGGCATTGTCGCGCAACGTATCGGGGTTGCCGGTGGTCAGCAGTTTTTCGCCGTAGAAGATGGAGTTGGCACCCGCGCAAAAACACAGCGCCTGCAATTCGTCGTTCATCTCGGCGCGGCCGGCCGACAGCCGCACCATCGAGCGCGGCATCAGGATGCGCGCGGCAGCAATGGTGCGCACGAATTCGAACGGGTCCAGCTCCACCGTGCCGGCCAGCGGCGTGCCTTCCACCTGCACCAGCCGGTTGATCGGCACCGAGTCCGGATGCGCCGGCAAATTGGCCAGTGTCATCAGCAAACCGGCGCGTTGGCGGCGCGATTCGCCCATCCCCACGATGCCGCCGCAGCAGGTTTTCAAGCCGGCATCGCGCACGTGCGAAAGCGTGTCGAGGCGGTCCTGCATGTCGCGGGTGTGGATGATGTCGCCGTAGAGTTCCGGGTCGGTGTCCAGGTTGTGGTTGTAGTAGTCCAGCCCCGCATCTTTCAGCGCGCCGGCCTGCGCGCCGCTGAGCATGCCCAGGGTGGCGCAGGTTTCCAGGCCCAGTGCCTTCACCTCGCGGATCATGGCGGCCACCTTGGGGATGTCGCGGTCTTTCGGGCTGCGCCAGGCCGCGCCCATGCAGAACCGCGAGGCACCGGCGGCCTTGGCCTGTTGCGCCTTCGCCAGCACATCGTCCAGCTCCATCAGCTTGGTGGCCTCCACGCCGGTGTGGTAGCGCGCTGCCTGCGGGCAGTAGGCGCAGTCCTCCGGGCAGCCACCGGTCTTCACCGACAGCAGGGTGGACACCTGCACCTCGCCGGGTTCGAAATGCAGCCGGTGCGCACTGCCGGCGCGGTGCAGCAGCTCGGGCAGCGGCAGTGCCAGCAGCGCCTCGACTTCGGCGCGCGACCAGTCGTGGCGGATCGGGAAGGCCTCGACGGGCAAAGGACGGACGGCAGACATGGGGGTTTTCCGACAGACAAGCACAGGGCAGGCGCGCAGTCTGGAACGCATGAACGCCATCGTCAACCAAATGCTGTTTCGAAAAGTTGACGCGGCGCCACTGTGCTGGCTGCTGCCGCCACGCTGCATCGTCTGCGCTGCGCCGGGCCTGCCCGGGCGCGACCTGTGCGCCGGTTGCCACGCCGCGTTGCCGCGCCAACGGCATGCCTGCCCGCGCTGCGCGCTGCCGCTGCCCGAAGCGTCCACATGCGGGCATTGCCTGCAGCATCCGCCGCCGTTGGATGCCATGCACGCCGCCTTCGATTACGCCTTCCCGCTGGATCGGCTGCTGCCCCGGTTGAAATTCCACCGCGATTTCGCCGCCGGGCGGGTACTGGTGCAGGCCATGGCCGAGCACTTCGCCACCCTGCCGCGACCGCAGGCACTGATCCCGCTGCCGCTGCATCGCAATCGGCTGCGCCGGCGCGGCTATGACCAAGCACTGGAGCTGGCCCGCCCGCTGGCGCGCGCATTGGGCCTGCCGCTGGGCGACGATGTGCTGGAACGCTGCAAACCCACCCGCGCGCAATCCACGCTGGATGCCGAGGCCCGCCAGCACAATCTGCAGGGGGCCTTCCGGATCCTGCCCGGCGTCAGCGTGCCGGCGCAGGTGGTGCTGTTCGATGACGTGATGACCACCGGTGCCACCCTGCACGCCGCTGCACAGGTCTTGCACGATGCCGGCGTGCAGCAGGTACACGCCTGGGTGTGCGCGCGGGTGGCGTGAATGCACGGCTCAGACGGCAACGACCTTCGCCCGCAGCGCAAGATCCAGTGCGATGCCGGCGAACACCGCCAGCCCCACCCAGTTGTTGTGCAGGAAGGCGCGGAAACAGTCCTCGCGCCGACGCGTGCGCGCCAACCCGAACTCCCAGGCCACCAGCACCAGCGCCACGCCCAGGCCACCCCAATACCACGACCCCAGCGCGGCTTCGCGGCCTGCCAGCGCCAGTGCGGCGAAGGTGCAGGCATACAGCACGCCCTGCGCCACCAGATCCATGTCGCCGAACAGGATCGCGGTAGATTTGGCACCCATGCGGATGTCGTCGTCGCGGTCCACCATGGCGTACCAGGTATCGTACGCCGTGGCCCAGAAGATGTTGGCCACGTACAGCAGCCAGCCCAGCTTCGGCACCGTGCCGGTGAGTGCCGCGAACGCCATCGGGATGCCCCAGCCGAACGCCATGCCCAGATACACCTGCGGCAGATAGGTGTGACGCTTCAGGTAGGGATAGGTGGCGGCCAGAAACACGCCCACCACGCTCATCCAGACGGCCATCCGGTTCAGGGTCAGCACCAGCGCGAACGCCACCAGCATCAAGACCGCGAACACCGCCAGCGCCTCGCGCCCGGACACCGCGCCGGTGGCCAGCGGCCGCTGCCGGGTACGTTCCACGCCGGCATCCAGCCAGCGGTCGGCATAGTCGTTGATCACGCAGCCGGCCGAGCGCGTCAACCACACCCCCAGCGAGAACACGACCAGCGGCCAGACCGGCGGCACGCCGCCGGCGGCCAACCACAGCCCCCACCACGTCGGCCACAGCAGCAGCATCCAGCCAATCGGGCGGTCGCCGCGCACCAACGCCCAATACAGCCGCAACCTCACGCGCCATTCCGGCACGGGCAAGGGATTTTCGAGTTCGGAAACCATCTTCCAAGCCTACCAGCGGGACAGCCGCCTGCAATCATGCGAGAATGCGCGGCTGCGACGCCTTGCCATCGCAGACAACGCGCCTGTAGCTCAGCCGGATAGAGTAGTGGCTTCCGAAGCCATTGGTCGGGGGTTCGAATCCCTCCAGGCGCGCCATCCTGCGGATGGCTTCCTGTCGTGATTTCCCGCCCAAGCGCGCAATGCTCGGGCGTTCGCCGTCATCGCGAAGCCTAGAAAATATCTTTCAAGCCATTCTCTCTGCCAATCGACCATAGCGGCTAAGTGGTGTCGTGAGGGCTTTTGCTGCGACGTCCATCATCGCCCAAAGCTCAAGAGACGTCCTGGCCCGGGATAGACCGGTGTAGAGCATCTGCCGCACCAGCAAGGGCGAGCGGGGATCGGGCGGCAGCAATACGGCCACGTGCCGGTATTCGGAACCCTGGCTCTTGTGCACGGTCAGTGCGAAGGCATCCTCGTGCGGCGGCAGGGTATTCGGATCGAACAGGCGCACGCCGCCCCCCTCGCCATGCGCAGTCGATGGATCGGGGGCACGTTCGAACGCGACTTGCAGAAACGGCGGTCCGTCACCGTTTTCCACCAGCACGCACACGCCGACATCGCCGTTGAACAACCGTGCGGCGTGGTCGTTGCGGGTCACCATCACGCAGCGGCCGGGATACCACGCCCCGTCCGACCACGATGCCAGCGCATCCCAGGCGCGCAGGCGTGAGGAAATCCATTCGGCGGCTTGCGTTGCACCGAACGGCCCCTCGCGCAGCGCGCACAGCAGCTGTTGGCCGCGCAACACGCCCAGCCGCGCGGTCAACCCCGCCGCATCGTCGCTGGCGACGGGCGTGGCGATGCCCGCTGCCGCCATCGCTGCCTGCAGCCTGCGTGTCCACGCGGCCAGCCGGCGATGCAAGGCCGCGCTGTCGGGCACTGCGTGCACTTCCGCAGCGCCGAGCGCGGCGTCGAACGCTGCGGCATCGCCGGTGCGCACGGCTTCGTTGATCGGCACCAGCGCGCCATCGGCGCGGAAGCAGTGCGACAGCCGCACGATGTCGCCAGCGCCGCCCGCTTCCAATGCCTGCACCACATCCATCATCACCGAGCCGGTGCCGACCGAGGTGAGCTGGTCGGCATCGCCCACCAGCACCAGCACCGCGTCCTCGCGCAAGGCCGCCAACAGCGCGCGCAGCAAACCAAGGTCGAGCATCGAGGCCTCGTCCACTACCACGATATCGGCGGGCAGCGTTTCCCCGGCATGGAAGGCATGGCCGCCGTGGCGACCGCGGCTGCCCAGCAGGCGGTGTACGGTGGCGGCATCGGCCGCCAGCACCGCGTCCATGTGCGCTGTCCATGCCTGGCCCAGCGGCTGCGCCCCACCCTGCAGGCGCTCCGCGCCCTCGCGCAGGGATTCGGCCAGCCGCTGCGCGGCCTTGCCGGTGGGTGCGGCAATCCGCAGCTGCGGCAGCCGGCCGGTGACGGCCTGATGTTCGCGCGAAAGGCCCAGCAGCATGCGCAGCACGGTGGTGGTCTTGCCGGTGCCGGGGCCGCCGGTCAACACCATCAGGCGGTGGCCCGGTGCCTGACGTACGGCCGCACGCTGACGCTCCTCGGCCTGCGACCAGCTGCCGTTGAACAGGCTGCGCAGCGCGTCGTCGTCGATCGGGGCGCGCGGCGCGCGGGCAGCGGCGCGGCGGGCGCGCAGCGCGTCCGCCACCGCCACTTCGGCGCGATGGTTGCGCAGCAGGTAGATGTGGTCGCCGTCGAGCACGAACGGGCGCGCGTCGTCGCCACCCGCTGCCACGCTCGCCATCACGCTCGCCATCACGTTTGCCACCATCGGGCTGCGTGACAGCGCTTCGTGCTGCGCGTCTGTCACCAGCAGGTTGCCCGCTTCGTCCAATGACGACAGCGGCAACGCGCTATGGCCCTGGCCCTCGGCGTGGCTAGCCCAGCCCGCCGCCTGCGCGGTGGCCGCATCGCCACCATGCGCGATCACCCAGCGCCAGACCGCGCGGTCGATGTCGCGCCATGCTTCCGGAAAACCGCCAATCGGTGCCGGCCGCGAGAAACCAAAATGCTCACCGGCAATGCTCGCGTTCATGCGGCCTCCTGCAGATTCAGGCCCAGCACGCCCTGCACGGCGTCGAGCAGGTCATCGCGGAAACGGTGGTGCCAGATGCCACAGGGCGTGCCGTCCGGCAGTTGGAGTCCGACGGCGCGGATGAACAGGTACCAGCAGTCGCCGAGATGCGCGGCGCGGCGGTAGCGATCGCCCAGGCGTTCACGCAGATAGCGTTCGACCGCGATGGTGTAGAGCAACGCCTGGAAGCGATAACCCGTGGCCAGCATCTTGTGCTCCAGCGCCGCCGGCGCGTAGTCTTGCAGGCAACTGCGGGGCCCGCTGGCCAGCTGGTTGCCCTTGTAGTCGAGCACGTGGAAACGCCCGTCGTGGGCGAACACCAGGTCGATCTTGCCGTTCATCAGCCCGGCCAGCGTCTGCTCGCGTACCGGCGCCAACCCGGCCTCGCCATTCGCCTCGCAGGCATTGCGCAGCGCACGCAGCGACGCGCCATCAAGCAGGTAGTTGAACTCCAGTTCGGCGCGCATGTCGGCCGCCGCAAGATCGGCCAGGCGCGGGCCGGTTGCGCTGCCCAGCGGGGTGTCCAGTACCGCCTGCAGACGCTGCGCCAGCGGTGCGGCCAATGTGTCGATGTTGCCTGCGCGTGGGCGCACGCCGTGCTCGCGCAGCGCGGCCAGCACGGCATCCGGTGCGAAGGGCTGGCCGGGAACGCGGTGCTCGAACAGGGCATGCACCGCGTTGCCGAAGTCCGCGCCGGCCACTGCCGCCAGCGCATCGAGTTGGCTGTGGAAGGTCGCCGGCGTGTCTTGCAAGCGCGTTGCCGAGGCCAGCTCCGCATCCTGCACAGCGACCTGTTCGAGCAACACTTCGTCTTCCGCCGCACCGCCTTCCTCCGCCACGCGCTGGCGGCCGCCACCGCTGAGGGTGGTGAAGCTGTGCCGCATCGGCAGCGGGCCGGCGGGCGCGGCGGGCAGCGCGCGCGCGTTGCGCACGGCATCCGAACCGGTTTCACCGCGCCATGTGGCATCGGGATAGGCGTTCCAGCCTTCGATCACGTCGATGCAATCGGCATCGGTGTTTGAGTGGAGGTTGGAAAAATCCAGCGCGTTGAGTGCCACTTCCAAGCGCTGCTGCTTGGTCAGTATTTCCGACGGCAGCACGAAGACATGACAGGCATGAATCGCCCGAGTCAGCGCCACGTACAGGATGCGAAAGCGTTCTTCATATTCCTGTTGTTTGACGAGTTCCTTGGCCGGGCCTTCCACCAGATATTTCGAAGCACCATCTTCGGATGCAAGCAAGCGTGCACCCTTGTTGTGCGGCCCGTGCTTCCACATCAGCGGCAGGAACACCACGCCGAACTCCAACCCCTTGCTGGCATGCAACGTCATCAGCTTGACCCGCGCCGCGTCCGACTCCAGCCGCAGCGCGCGCGCATCGGCGGCATCGCTGCCTTCGGCACCGTCGGCCATCTGGTCGGCAAGCCACGCCAGCAGCCGCTCGCCGCTGCCGCAATCCACCCACGCCTCCTGCAGAAGCTCGCCCAGATGGCGCAGGTCGGTGAGCATGCGCTCGCCCTCCACGGTATCCAGCAAGCGCGCGGCATGTTGTTCCAGCAGGGCCGCCACCAGCGCCAACGGGCCGCCCCGCTCCAGCAGGGCGCGCAGCGTATGGAAGCGGCTGGCATGGACGTCCCACGCCACGGCGTCGTGGCGCAGCGCCTGAAGCGAACCCAGGCTGACGCCGCAGAGGCGGGTGGCCAGCGCGGCGCGCAGCGTGCGCGGGTCGTCCGGATGCAGCGCCGCGTGCAGCACCAGCCGCAGCTCGCGCGCGACATCGGTTTCGAACACGCTCTTTTGCGAGCCGGTCACGCAGGGCACGCCGCGCGCTTTGAGCATCGTTGCCAGCTTGGCGATCTGCGCATGACTCGGCAGCAGCACGGCGATGTCGCCGGGCTCGAGCCGCTTATTTCCAATGCAATAGCCAACTGCAGACAGCGCCTGCACGATCTGTCCCGCACAGATGCGCAAGGCATGCGTTTCGAGATCGGGGGCGTCGTCGTCGGGCGCGAGGCGATGCAGCACCAGCGGACGCGCGATGGGCGCGTGATCGACTGCGGAACGCAGCGGCTCGCCATCCCGGCGGCCGCTGGCCTGCACGGGCGCATATTCGATGGTCGTCTGCGATGTCGCAGGGCCCAGCTTGCTGCCGGTGGTCTCGTAGAACTGGTTGATCGCCTCGACATAGCCGCGGCTGGAGCGATGATTGGTGCCCAGCGTCAAGCGGTCGGCTTCCGGCACGGCGGCCTTGGCGCGCTCGTATGCCTGCACGTCGCCACCACGGAAGCGATAGATCGCCTGCTTGGGGTCGCCGATCATCACCAGCCGTCCGCGCGGCGCATTCTCGTCATCGGTGTAGATCGCATCGAGGATGCCGAACTGCACCGGGTCGGTGTCCTGGAACTCGTCCACCAGCGCCACTGGCCAAGCCGCGAACAGCGCATCGGCCAGCGCCCGCTGCCCGTCGCGCGGCTGCAGCGCCGTGCGCACCTTCAGCAGCAATTGGTCGAAGGTGGATTGATTGGCCGCCTCCAGACGCGCCTGCATGGCGGCAAGGCACCAGCGCTGGGCGGCGGCGAGAAATTGGCGCAATGGGACGCTGCCGGCGCGATCCCATTCCATCTCCGGAACCGCCGCCGCGATCTCCTCGGACACGTTTGCCAACGCCTGGATATCCGGGTTTGCAATGCCCGCCTTGCTGATTGCCGTAAGCGCCTTTGCGGCCCTCAGCTTCGCCAGGTCGATTTCACCCGGCACCACACCCGGCACCGGCACGAGGGTATCGACCAGATTGCGCCACGTCTGACGCAGCGCGCTGCGTTTGTGGAACCAACCATCATCATCGAGCAACCCGCGCACCTTGCTCGCCCACGCATCCAGATCGCCAAGGAAGCCAAGCCGGCTGCGAAGCGTGGCCGGCTCCAGCCCCCCCACCTCCACATTCGCCTGCAACAACACCGGCACGTATTTCTTCAGCGTGTTGCGGTCGATGTCGGCCGCACGCGCCAGCCGTACCAATTCGTCCGACGCCCCGCCCTGCGCGATCACACGCCACAGATCGGCCACCAGCGCTGCTTCCAGCGCCTTGCCGTCGATCATCTCGCCAGCGCGGAACAGCGCGCCGGCTGCGAACGGATGGTCGGCGAGGATGCGCGAACACAGCGCATGCAGGGTGGAGATCGGCGCGGCGTCGAGGTCGGCCAACGCGGCCTGCAGGCGCTGGACGTCGGCTTCCAGCACGGGGGGCGCTTCGCGCCAACGCTTGCAGATCCAGTCGCGATCCGGATGCTTGCCCGTCTCACTGACGATGCCGTCCCGGTGCTTCGCAGCCTCGGTCAACGCCCACAGCAACTTGCCGCGCAGGCGCTCGCCCAGTTCGGCGGCGGCGGCGTTGGTGAAGGTGCTGACGATGATCTGCCGCGGCGAAAATTTTTCTTCCAGCAGCAGGCGAAGATACAAAACGGCAATCGTCCAGGTCTTGCCGGTACCGGCGCTGGCCTCGACCAGACTGCGACCAGCCCCTTCCAGCGGCAGCGTCGTCCAATCCCCGGGCATGTTCATGCGGCCTCCTTGCCGGCAGCGTTTGCGTCACCATCAAGTTGGATCAAGGCATTGATCTGCCGTGCATCCTGCCGTAGCGCGTGCAGTGCGCGGCTGTCGGGGTCGGTGTCGGGATCGCCGAAGATCAGATCGCCCTCCAGCAGCCGCGTGTAGCCGGGGGCGTAGTCGCGCTCGCCGACGCCGCCATCATGCGTCTTGACCCATGCGTCACGCACCGCCTTGGCGCTATCGGCCTGCGGCTCCTTTTGCAGCGCCGCCCACGCCGACTTGGGATGAAACCAGGACAAGCCATCGCGCCCCATGCGCACCAGCGCGACCAGCCCGCGCAGCCTGCGCCGCAGATCCGCCGCCATTGCAATGCGCGTCGCGGCGTCGGCGGTGCAGAACGTCGCATCCCAGGCGTTGATTTGCACTGCGATGTCGGGCTCGCCGTCGGCCAGCACGGTCAAGCGCACCGGCTCGGACGGGTGTGCCTCGGCACGCTGCAGGCGCAGCAGTGCCCAGTGCAGGAAAGCGGGCACGCGATCCTTGAAATTGAGTTCGCCGGGTTCCTTGAGGTGCTTCTTTTCACCCGATGGATTCGGAAAGGCAAACACCACCTGCACGCCATCCTCGAACCCACACAGCGGGAACACGTTGCGCAGCAAGCCGGTCATGCGCTGCGGCATGACATCTTCGCCACCCGCATCCCCTGGCTGCAGCAGCGGCACGTCCACCCGCAGCGCCTGCCCGCCCTGCTGGCCGCGCGCATCGAAGTGCCCGCCGGCATCGGCCTGGCCCCACAGCGCCTGTACCGCGTCCGCTTCTTTTGCCCAGGCTTCATCCCCGGCATCGCCCAGCGGCAGCAGCCCGCCGTGGCGCACCCAGTCGGGTGGCTGGCGATCCCACACCCACTCCGGATTCCGGCACTTCTGCGGCAGCACGTGCTGCAAAAACACTTTTCGCGCCACCGAGTGCAGCCGCGCAATCCCGTCCATCGGCTCGTCTTCCGGCAGCCGCACGTCATCGTCCAAGGCATCCAGCGACAGTTGCAGATGGTCCTTCAACAGCGCCTTGGCCGGATCCTTGAAGAAGCCTTCCAGCGTGGCCAGCGGCAGCGGGTCCGGCAGCGGCTCGGGCGCGGGAAGCGCGCCGTCGCGCAAGTTGTGCATGCGCGCCCGGCCCGCGCCGCGCATGCCGGCGAACGCACGCGAGTACGAGAACAGCGCCGGGTGCTTGCCATCGAAATAGCGCCCGTCGAATGGCTGCAGCGGATGCCACACCCGCCACGGCCGCAACGCCTTGTCGTCATCCGGCGCGATGCCGCATTGCGTTTCGAGTTCCGCCATCAATTCCGCCAATGGCGCGGCGGGGTTGCGGTGCTTGCCATCGCGCACGCCCTGCCCGATGTACGACAGGTGCAGGCGCTTGCGCGCGGACATCACGGTTTCCAGGAACAGATAGCGATCATCGCTGGCCACGTCGCGGTCGCCGACGCGACGGATGCGCGCCATCAGGTCGATGCCGCCGTCGGAGGGGCGGCGCGGGAACGCGCCTTCGTCCAGCCCCAGCACGCACACCATCTCGAACGGGATCGCACGCTGCGGCACCATGCCGCAGAAGGTGATGCCGCCCATCAGGAAGCGCTGGCGCTCCGGCGCGGCGGCCAACGCATCCTGCAGCAGCTCACGCACCACCGGCAGGCGCAGCAGCGGGTCTTCGCCGTTGCGCGCGGGCTCTTCCGCCACATTGGCAATCGCGCGGTGAATCACCGACAGCGCGGCACGCGCATCGGCATCGGTACGGTCGATTTTCATCAACGCATCCACCCGCACGCGCAACATCTCTGCCCATTGGCTGGCCGGTCGTTCGTCATTGGCAAGTTCGCGCCATGCCTGCAGCTCGCACAGCAGGCGGTCGAGGCTGCCCAACGCAGCGGCGGTCGGACCTTCGATGCCGGCCAGCGGCAGCAGCTGCGTGCCATCCGGCAACGTCACAGCCTGCGGATCCGTATCGCCCGGTACGTCGGCCATCAGATAACCAGCCAGCATCCGATCCATTGCCCACGCAAAACTGTGCTCGGCGCGTGCAGGCAGCGACAGCGCCTGCTTGTGCGCGCCATCCAGTGCCCACGCCACGCGGCTGTTGCGCAGCCATTCAACCAGCGTGTCGGCATCGCCGGCATCCAGCCCCAGCGCGGCACGCACCTCCGTAACGCCCAGCAGATCCACCACCTCAGGCGCGGTGATGCGCGATGCGCCCAGCCCCAGCAGGGTTTCGAACACGCTGAACAACGGATGGCTGCGCACCACCGGCACATCGGCCAGGTGGTAGGGCAGCAGGCGTTCGCGCGCGGAACCTGGCTCGCCGAACACCGCCGGGATCAGCGGCAGGTAGGCCTGGATGTCGGGGGCCATCACCACGATGTCGCCGGCGCACACCTTCTCCTTCTCGATCGCATCCAGCAGCGCATCGCGCAGCACTTCCAGCTCGCGCTGGCGGGTGTGGCAGGCATGGATGCGCAGGCTGGCATCGGCCGTCGCAGCGGGTGCGGCCACGTCTTCGCGCAGCAGCGCGGGGTCGAGCTGGCGGATGCTTTCCTGCAGGCGGCCAAGGCGATTTGTCGGCGTTGCCGGCGTCTCGTCCTGCCAGTGGCGGATGTCCTCGCGCAGCTCGCCATCCACCAGCGTTGCGAAGAAATGCTGGCCCATGCGCCCCCAGCGCGCCAGCAGCGGATGCCCCTGCGTGCGCCAGTCGAGCGCTTGCGGATCTTCCAGCCGCAATTTTTCTTCATCACGGAACCTGTGCCAGCCAGCCACGTCGGGCTTGCTGCCGTCGGCCTTGTGCAACCCGCCCCAGTACTCGCGGCAGGGGTCGGGCACGTACAGGAACACCGGCGCGCGCTGCGCATACGCCTTCAACACCGACAATTCGGCCGGCGGCAAGTGCGACAGGCCCACCACATGCAGCGGCGCGCATGGCGTGCCCTCACCTTGCAGCGCGGCAATCAGCGCATCGACCATGCGCCCGCGATGCTCCCCCAGCGCACCTGCCACCACCTGCCACAGCGGCGCCAGACACTGCGATTCCAGCACCTGCAGCGCGGCATCCGGATGCTGGCGGGTGGCGGCGGCATGCTTGCCTGCCTCCCAGTCCCGCAGCCAGTCACTGCGATAGACGAGGTACTGCGAGAACACCCGCGCCAGCTGGTCGGCCAGCTGGAAGCGCCGCAATGCGCGCTCGTCGATACTGCCCGCGGCATCCAGATAGGCCAGCACCCGGGCATCCCGAATGCCATGCCGCTGCGGCTCGCCCAGCATCGCGTGCAGCGTCCAGCGCAGATGCCCGCGGCGATACCTGGGAAGCGCCACCGCGCGCTCGCCCAACAGCGTTGTCGACAACCCGTCCAGCCAGGCACTGGGCAGCTGCACCTCCAGATTGCCGACGATCCGCCCCGCCCCAACCTGCCGTGCCAGCGCACCGGCCAGCCACTGCTTCATGCCGGGATGGGCAGCGATGACCGACTGCGGCGTCAGCGGATGCTCCGGCTTGGTCTCGGCCAGCAGCGACGCCAACGGCTCCAACAGCGCCTCCATGCGGCTGGCGCGAAGCAGTGTCAACCCTGCACCGGCTTCAATCTTGTTCAAGCGACGCCTCTCCTCATCCTCAAGTCCATTTGACCGCACAAGAGTCTCACCCCAGGAGACTCAATCAATGCGCGTCCTGATCCTGTTGCCATCCGGGAATAGCCAGTCCCCGTCTGAGGGCGCGCACGCCCTGACACCCGCAGACAATGGCACATCAGTCGAACCGGAAACGCATCGCGGCAACGTTCGATTACGCTTGCCGCATTCGTCAACACGGTGAGGTGTGCATGACATTGCGCTTGGCTGCTTCCGGTCTGGAAGGTGAAGCCGGTTCGATCCCGGGGCGCGGTGCGGTGATGTTCGATGCCGTGCTGCGGGGGCTGGGGCAGGTGATGTTCCAGAACAACAGTTATGCCGGGTTGCTGTTCCTGGCCGGGGTTGCGGCAAGTGCGTGGGTACTGGCAGTCGCGGCACTGCTGGGGGCGTGCATCGCCACATGGACGGCCATCGCGCTGGGGGCGGAACGTGCGCTGATTCGTGCCGGCATGTATGGCTTCAATGGCGCGTTGGTGGCGATTGCATTGCTGACCTTTCTTGAACCCAGTGCATTGACCTGGGCCTGCGTGGTACTGGCGTCGGTTTGCGCAACCTTGCTCATGGCCGCGCTGCAAGAGGCCATTGCGCAATGGAAATTGCCGGCACTCACCGCGCCGTTCGTGTTGGTTGCGCTGCTGTTTTTCCTGGCCGCCGCCCGTTTTGGCCGGCTGGTGACCACCGGCCAGTTGCCCACGGCGGCGCTGCCCGCCAATGCGGTGGTGGAGGGTGTGGTGACGGCAGCCACCGTAGGCGAAGGCGTGTTGCGCGGCATCGGCCAGGTGTTTTTCCAGGCCAACCTGCTCAGTGGTGCCTTGTTCGTGCTGGGCTTGCTGGTTGCTTCGCGGCGCGCCTGCGTGATGGCGTTGGCAGGCACGCTGGCCGGTGCCCTGGTGGCGTGGGGCATGGGCGCAGCCGAGCCTGCCATCCGGGCCGGGATGTTCGGCTTCAACAGTGCATTGACGATGATCGCGCTGGGCAGCGTGTTCCTGCCCAGTGGATGGCGCGCAAGTGCCTATGCATTGCTGGGGGCGGTGTTCGCCCCCTTCGTGGCCGCCGCTTGTACGGCCGCTTTCGCGTCGGTGGGAATGCCGGCGATGACGCTGCCGTTCGTGCTCACGACCTGGCTGTTCCTGCTCGCCAGCCGGGGCTTCGCCCGCCTGCGTCCCGGCGCAGGCGCTTGATGCTTCAAACCGACAGATGCTCGATCGCCGCCACGCTGCCCAGCCGGTTGGCCAGCCGCTGCAGCAGCGCCAGCCGGTTGGCGCGCACGGCCGGGTCGTCGGCGTTGACCATCACCGCGTCGAAGAACGCATCCACCGGCGCGCGCAGCGCCGCCAGCCGGGTCAGTACGCTGACGTAATCGCCCTGCGCCAGCGCCGGGCCGGTTTCGGCGTAGGCGGCTTCCACCGCTTCGGCCAGCGCCAGCTCGGCGGGCTCGCGCAGCAGCGCCGCGTCCTCCAGCGCCGGGATGGCGATGTCGGCTTTCTTGAGAATATTGCCGATGCGCTTGTTGGCAGCGGCCAGCGCCGCAGCCTCGGGCAATTGCGCGAAGGTGCCGATGGCGTCGAGGCGGCGGCCGAAGTCGTACAGCGAGGCCGGCTTCAGTTCGGCGACGGCGTTGAACTGCGACGCCGGCACGCCCTTGTCGGCGTAGTAGCCGCGCAGGCGGTCGAGGATGAAATCGTAGAGTTCGCCGACATCCTGATCATATTCAGCGTGCCATTGGGCAAATTGCTTTGCCCCGATAAGGGTTGTTCCCGGCATCGCATTCTTTGCCGCATTCAGCGCAGCAGCGAGTAGCGCAGGAAGCGGCAGCTCAAACCCGCTCTCGATAATCGTCCGCGCCAGCCCCAGCGCATTGCGGCGCAGTGCGAACGGGTCCTTGTTGCCGGTCGGCTTCAGCCCCGCGGCGAAGCCGCCGGCCAGCGTGTCCAGCCGCTCGGCGATCGCCAGCACCTTGCCCAGCTTGGACGCGGCGATGTCGTCGGCGGCGAAGCGCGGGCGGTAGGCCTCGTCGATGGCGAGTGCCACTTCATCGTTTTCGCCCGCGCGCTGCGCGTAGTAGCGGCCGGCGATGCCCTGCAGCTCCGGGAACTCGTTGACC
>JAGWUF010000043.1 GCA_028868545.1 Lysobacteraceae bacterium
GCCAGAGATGGTGTCGGCGATGGAAAGGATGCTCTGGAATGCAGGCGTGGGCCGGGAAAGCGTGCGCGCGGAGAAATTCACCGGCTATTGACGGATTGCAGCCGTGAGCAGGACCATATATGCCTGCTCCAGATCGGCGCATTTCAGCTTCGCCGGTTCGACGTGCATATTGTCGTTGACGTATGTCCACGCCTCGACGGCATGGACAACAAGCGTATCCACTCCGCCCGCTTCCGCAATCATCCGCTCAACGTCGGCAGTAAATGCCTGCCGGCTTTCCGGCGCGTCTTTCCAAGCCATCTCGCACCCTCACGCCCCTGAAAAGAAACCGCACCAGCGCCGCAGGGTGAACGGCGTTTTCGCCCCGTCGGGCTAGGTGCGGCTGTTCGGTCAGCTTGCCTTGCGGATTGCTACCACGTTCCCGCCTTCGCGCAGGCCGTCCAGATAGTCGGCCCATCCCTGCATCATCTTCCGACGCTCGGGCAGGTGCGCGGTGCGGTTGTAGGCGCGGCCGTTCGGGTCGCGTAGCCGGAACCCCGCGTGGTGTGGGGATTTCAGGCAAGAAAAAGGGCCCGGAGACTATCCGAGCCCTTGTATGTGGTGGAGGTGGCGGGAATTGAACCCGCGTCCGAAGGCACTCCATGCCCGGCACTACATGCTTAGCCCGGTGTTTGGTCTCGGATGCCGGCAACACACCGTGCGAAGCACGCCGTCATCCACACCCGCTGAGTTTCGGAGCCGGTTGGCGGGTCGCCGCCGGAACCTATCCCGTGATAATGACCCTACATCCACGAGCACAGGCACAAGTGGGTTCGGGGCTAGGCCTTAAGCGGCCAGAGCGTAGTTGTCGTCGTTGGCAACTATGAGTTTTGCAGCTGGATTAGCGAGGAAAGCTACCCCCTCGGCATGCGCCGTGCGATTTCGCAACCCCCGTCGAAGCCAGTGCACCCCCGAGGAGAATCTTGTCGTCGCCGACAGAGTCAGTATAGGGACGAATCCGGCAGACACAAGCCGGCCTGCGGCCTGGGTTCAGCAAAGGTTCCCGGGGACGGACAACACCTCCCCGCCTTGCGTTCAGCCGCTGCAATCGCCGCAGCACACCGAAGGCTGCAAGACGATGCTGCTGGCCGGGAATCCCGCCTCGGCCAGCACCGTGGCAAGCTCCGCCTCTTTCAGCCAGGCGGTGACGCGCAGCTCGCCATCGGCCGGGTCGCGATCCACGAACGCGGCAGGATCCATGTTCTGGATCGCCGCTTCCACCGGCTCCAGTGCCAACGCCGGGGCTTGCAACCGTACGCGATATTCCATGCTGGCCTCCACGACCCTCGCCTGCCAGCCATTGTGGGCAGAGAGGCGCGGCATGGCGTTGACCGGCATCAAGCCGGGACGTGGTTACAACATCCGCTTGAGAGTGTCGTCGCGCCGGCCGACGTGGTGCCAGAGCGCCACCAGCACATGCGCGCCGATCACCCAGTAGAACGCCTCGCCGATGGTGCCGTGCAGCTCTTCGAGCTGGTGGGCCAGGTCTTCGTTTTCAGGAAGCAGAGCTGGCAGTGCAATGCTGGTGAACGGGATCAGAAGTTCCTTGCCGTCGGTCCAGACGGTCGCCAATCCCAGCAGCGGCATCACGATGAAGAAGGCGTACAGCGCCAGATGCAGCAGCTTGGCGGCAATGACGGAAACCTTGCCCAGTGGCGGCGTGATCGGCGGGGTGCCGCCGCGCACCCGCGCCATCAGGCGCCACCACACCAGCAGGAACACGCCGATCCCGACCCAGAAATGGCCTTGCATCATGGCAAACCGGCCGTCGCTGCCGCGCGGGAAAATGCCGCGCTGCTCGATCAGGATGTAGGCCAGCACGATGAGTACCGCCATCAGCCAATGCAGGAGACGCAGCGTGGGGGTATAGCGCGGGCGGGTCACGGCATTCACGTCGGGGGCTCCTGTCTTGTGCGGGTGGGTGCGAGGATGAACGCCGCAGGGACATGTCGGTTGACGCATGTCCCCGTCGGGTCACGACCGGCCTTGCAGCCGTTCCAGTGTGGCATCTTTTTCCTGCCACAACGTATTGATCCAACGCTGGAATTGCACCCGGAATTCGCGATCGTTCTGGTAGTCCTGGCCGATGAAAGCCTGCGGAATGGGCAATTGCCGCACCACCACCTGCACCTCCGGCACCTGATCCATCAGCAGTCCCAGCAGCGATGGCTGGCCGGCGGGGTAGCGGATGGTGACGTCCAGGATGCCATGCAGCCCCTCCCCCATCGCGTCCAGCACGAATGCCACCCCGCCGGATTTTGGCTTGAGCAGATGGCGATAGGGGGAGCCCTGTCTGGCGTGCTTTTCAGGCGTGAAGCGGGTGCCTTCGACGAAGTTCATGATCGCCACCGGGATCGCCCGGAATTTGGCGCAAGCCCGCCGCGTTGCTTCGATGTCGCGCTTGGCCAGCGCCGGGTTCTTCGCCACCTGTTTGGGGCTGTAGCGGCCCATGAACGGGAAATCCAGCGCCCACCACGCCAGACCCAGCAGCGGCACCCAGAACAACTGGCGCTTGAGGAAAAAGCGCAGCAGCGGAATGCGTTTGTTGAAGGCTTTTTGCAGCACCAGAATATCCACCCAGCTCTGGTGGTTGGCCAGCACCAGATAATGGCCGTCGGCCTGCAAATCGACGTCGCCCGACAGCGCCAGCCGGGTGTGGGTGAGCCGGCGCCACAGCCCGTTGTTCACGCCCACCCAGCTTTCGGCCAGACCGCTCAGCACGGGGTTGCAGGCCAGCCGGAACCGTTGCCAAGGCACCAGGGCCTTGATCACCGCCACCATCAGCAAAGGCAAGACATGCAGCACGGTACTGACGGCCACGATCAGCGCGATCAGGATGAAACGAAAAACGTGCATGGCACCACGCATGGACAAGGAGATCCCATTGTCCCCGGTTACGCCGCCGGGGTCACCCCCGGTCGACAAGGTCGGAGCCGGGCCAGATCGCTGCCGCTATCATTCGCGCATGCCGCGCATCGAATCCCCCCTGCTGACCCACGCCCTTGCCCTGTCCCTGTTGAAGGCGAGGGATGCCGGCACAGCGCAGTGGCAGGGCTCGCTGGATCTGGGGCGTTCCGAGGAGTGCGTGCCGCTGTCCATCGACAGCTGGGCATGGCGTGGCCAGCACCTGCCCTACCCCGGCAAGCTCAAGGAGCGCACGCTGTATTACTTCGATGGCAACGGTTTTGCACCGGTGTCGCGCTACACCGGCAAATTGATCAAGCTGGTGCCCACCGAATGGAACGTGCCCACCTTCGAAATCGACGGCATCAAGATGCTGCCGACCTCCCGGGAATCCCCCCTGGACGATGCCCGGCGCAAGGTGGCGCTGGTGCAGCCGGCCGGCAAGAACGTGCTGGATACCTGCGGCGGGCTGGGCTATTTCGCGGCCTGTTGCCTGCAAGCCGGCGTGGCCAGCTTGACCTCGTTCGAAAAGAATGAAGACGTGCTGTGGCTGCGCACGCTCAACCCGTGGTCACCCGACCCCGGCAACAGCCGGGGACGCCTGCACTTGCAGCATGGCGATGTCTCGCTGGCCATCGTGCAATTGCCCGATGCCGCATTCGATGCCGTCCTGCATGATCCGCCCCGTTTCGGGATCGCCGGCGAACTGTATGCGCAGAGTTTCTACGACCAACTGGCGCGCGTGCTCAAACGTGGCGGCAAGCTGTTCCACTACACCGGCAGCCCGAACAAGCTGACCTCCGGCCGCGACGTGCCGCGCGAAGTGGAAAAGCGGCTGCGGAAGGCCGGCTTCCGCGCCGAACTGGCGCTGGATGGGGTGCTGGCCGTGCGCAACTGAGTTCGCCGTGACGCGGGCCTGCGCGGCCCGCATCACATTGCCGCAAGTCTTATCTGCGTTCGAAACGTGCCTGGAAGAAACGCAGGTATTTCGGTTCGTACACCATGTTCAGGCCGGTCACCTGGTGCCGGTTGTCATAACAGGCCTTCACCGATTCTGCCACCACGTCCATGTGCGCCTGGGTGTACACGCGGCGCGGGATGGTGAGACGGGTCAGCTCCAGCTTCGGGCGATGGTGATCGCCGGTGACGTTGTTGCGCCCGGCCGACACGATGCCGCGCTCCATCGAACGGATGCCCGAATCCAGATACAACTCGGCTGCCAGTGTCTGCGAGGGGAACTGATCCTGTTCCAGATGCGGATAGAACGCGCGTGCATCGAGGAAGATGGCATGCCCGCCAACCGGTTTGACGAAGGGAATGTCCCACTGCTCCAGCAGGTCGCCCAGGTAACGCACCTGGCCGACGCGCGAGCGCATGTAGTCGACATTCAACGATTCCTCGATGCCGATCGCCATCGCCTCCATGTCGCGCCCGGCCATGCCGCCGTAAGTGTGCAGGCCTTCGTACACCACCACCAGATTGCGTGCTTCCTCGAACAGCTCCTGGTCGTTGGTGGCCAGCCAGCCGCCGATGTTGACCAGGTGGTCTTTCTTGCCGGACATGGTGGCGCCGTCGGAGTACGAGCAGAACTCCAGCAGGATGGCCTCCAGTGATGTGTCGGCGTAACCGGACTCGCGCTCCTGGATGAAGTAGGCGTTTTCCACCGCGCGGGTGGCATCCAGATAGATCTTGATGCCGTGCCTGGCGGTCAACGCGCGCACCGCACGCGCATTGGCCATCGAGATCGGCTGGCCGCCGGCCATGTTGACGGTGGCGGCCATGCACACATACGGAATCTTGTCGGCACCCACCTTGTCGATCAGCGCCTGCAGCTTGTCCAGGTCGATATCGCCCTTGAATGGATGCAGCGAGGAGGTGTCGTGCGCGGCATCGACGATCACGTCGTGGAAGGTCGCGCCGGCGTGTTCCTGATGGAAGCGCGTGGTGGTGAAGTACATGTTGCCGGGCACATGGTCGCCGGGTTTGATCGCGCATTGGCTGAGCAGGTTTTCCGCACCCCGGCCCTGATGGGTGGGGATGATGTGCTGGTAGCCGTAGTGCTTGCGGATGGCCGCTTCCAGCCGGTAGTAGTTGGCGCTGCCGGCATAGGCCTCGTCGCCCAGCATCATGCCGGCCCATTGGCGGTCACTCATGGCCGAAGTGCCCGAATCGGTGAGCAGGTCGATGTAGACCGCATCCGAACGCAGCAGGAACGTGTTGAAACCGGCTTCGGCAATCGCGTGCTCGCGCTCGGCGCGGGTGGTGGTGCGCAGCGGCTCCACCATCTTGATCTTGTAGGGCTCGGCCCAGGAGCGACGCCCCGCTTGCTGGCCCATGGTGTGGATGGTCTTGCCCACTGCGTTCATGCACGTTCTCGGGTTGGGATGAGGAAATCGGGATGCGTTCAGCCGCGCGAGCGCAGGTGCGCCAGCGGCAGCACGTGGCTGTGCTTGACTTCAGACAGCACCAGGCTGGTACAGATGCGCTCCACCCCCGGCAAGGGCGTGAGCACGTTGACCATCAGATGTTCCAGCGCATGGCGATTGGCCACGATGACCTTGAGCAGGTAATCGAATTCACCGGTGATGTGGTGGCATTCCAGCACGTCCGGCACATTGCTGACCTGACGCCGGAACTCTTCGACCAGCTCGGCCGAATGCAGGCGCAGGCTGATCTGCACGAAGCAGATCAAATCCAGCCCCAGCCGCTGGTGATCCAGCAGGGCCACGTTGTTGCGGATCAGACCTTGCTGGTGCAGCCGCCGCACGCGGGCATGAGTGGCCGGCGCAGACAGGTTCACCCGCTGCCCCAGCTCGGCGTGGGTCAGGTTGCCACCGGCCTGCAGCAGATCCAACAGGGCCAGATCAATCTTGTCGAGGTCCGTGTTCACGGAACCAGATTAGAGGCCGGCCGCCATCACGGAATTGATCTTCGTCAATTTCGGCGAATATCGAAATCCGGTTTCGAAAATCGCGAAAATACCTGATGAAATCAACCAGAAGGCGGCGTACGTCGAGCTTCGGCGAACGATCGAATCACCCGCACGCCGCGCCCGCCACGACAGGGCGCGGGCCGGCGGTGCCAGCTCATTCTTCCGGCAAGCCCGTCACGCCGAAATCGATCACCACCCCGGCCTGGTCGCGCTGGCGATACTGCACGCTGACATGCTCGCCGAAGCGCTGGCCGATCTGCCCCAGCAGCGGGAGCGGGTCGTGATCATTGATGAAGCGCATGGTTTCACCGTTGCGCAACGCACCCAGCGCACCGAAGATTGCGGAATGGCGGAAGCGCCGCGCAATGCCGCGGGCATCGAAAATGTGGAC
Organism: Lysobacteraceae bacterium; assembly: GCA_028868545.1. Classification (GTDB taxonomy): domain Bacteria; phylum Pseudomonadota; class Gammaproteobacteria; order Xanthomonadales; family Xanthomonadaceae; genus Thermomonas. The sequence goes on from JAGWUF010000043.1 coordinate 6,267, forward strand.
GTTCGGTTCCGGATCGAGTTGCAGCGACATGGCGAAGGCTCCAGCCAACAGGGGATGCAGGCCATGCTACCCAGCGCACCGCGCCTTGCACTGACCCATATCAAGCCGCAGCAGCCGGCACCGGCGCAGCAGGGAATGCCGCCACCAATGCCAGCTCGGCGATGCGCACCAGGCCTTGTTCGCGCTGTTCCGCCGGCATCGTTTCGCCCGTGTCCAGATGGTCGCTGACCGCGAGCATGGCCAGTGCCTGGAACCCCTCCCGCATCGCCAAGCCATAGAGCCCTGCAGTTTCCATTTCGATGCCGGTGATGCGGTGCCGGCGCAGCTGTGCCAGCAATTGCGGGTCGCCATCGTAGAAGCAGTCGGTACTGAATACATGGGCCATGCGCGCCGGCAGCCGCAAGCGGGTGGCGGCCTGCATGGCGGATGCCAGCAACCCGAAATCGGCGCAGCAGGCCAGGTCATGGCCGCCAAACTGCATGCGGTTGAAGCGCGAATCGGTACTGCCCGATTGCGCCAGCAGCACATCGCCCACGGCCACGTCTCCCAGCCCGCCGCAAGTACCCACCCGCAAGATGCGTTGCACGCCGTAGTGACGCGCCAATTCGGTGACATAGATCGCGGTGGAGGGAATGCCCATGCCGCCCCCCATGACCGTCACCCGCTGCCCCTGCCAGTGGCCGGTGTAGCCCAGCATGTTGCGACGGGCGTTGATCTGCACGGTGTCCGTCAGCAGGGCTTCGGCCAGAAAGCGCGCCCGCAGCGGGTCGCCCGGCAACAGCACGGTGGCGGCAATGGCATCGGGGGCGGCGTCGATGTGCAGGCTCATGCGGTGTCAACTCGTGAGAAAGCTGCGGCCCGCCGCCAGCGCAGGCAGGCCCAGATGGGTGGCGATACCCTGCCCCAGATCGGCAAAACTGCTGCGCTGGCCCAGCGCCGTGGCGGCCAACCCAGGCCCCCAGGCCAGCAGCGGCACCTGTTCGCGGGTGTGGTCGCTGCCGGGCCAGGTCGGGTCGCAGCCGTGGTCGGCGCTGAGCACCAGCAAATCCCCCGGGCGCAGCGCGGCCAGGAGACCGGGCAATCGTGCATCGAAGTGTTCCAGCGCCGCGGCATACCCCAGGGCGTCGCGACGATGCCCGTACACGCTGTCGAAATCGACGAAATTGGTGGCGATCAATGCGCCCGCGCCCGTCTGTGCCAGCGCATCGAGGGTGGCATCGAACAGGGCATCGTGGCCCGCAGCGGGCAGCTTCCGGGTTACCCCTTGCGCGGCGAAGATGTCGGAGATCTTGCCCACCGCGAACACTTCGCCACCTGCCGCACAGACCGCATCGAACAAGGTCGGCCGGGGGGGCGGCAGTGCGTAGTCGCGGCGGTTGCCGGTGCGGACAAATCCACCTGCGGCATCGCCCGTGAACGGGCGCGCGATCACCCGGCCGATGTTGCAAGGCGCAAGCAGGCGCCGCGCCAGCACGCACAGATCCAGCAACCGTTGCAAGCCGAAAGCACCTTCGTGCGCAGCGATCTGGAACACCGAATCGGCCGAGGTATAGACGATGGGTTTGCCACTGGCGATGTGTTCTGCACCCAGCCGCGCCAGGATCTCGGTGCCGGAGGCGTGGCAATTGCCCAGCACGCCGGGCAGCCCGCCCTGTTCGATCAAGGCCGTCAACAAGTCCGGCGGAAAACTGTCTTCGCTCGCCGCGAACAGGCCGAAGGGCGATTGCAGCACCACCCCGGCACTTTCCCAATGCCCGGACGGCGTGTCCTTGCCGCAGGCCTGTTCGGCCATGCAACCCCACAGTGCCTCAGGGTCGGGTGCCTGCTCGAACCCGGCTGCCGCTTGCCCCGTGGCCAAGGCATGGGCAGCAGGCAATCCCAAGCGGGTCAAATTGGGAAGACGCAATGGCCCGCGGGGCGCAGCGGCGCAGGCGGCAGCGATGTGCCCGAAGGTATCGGCACCCTGGTCGCCATAGGCTGCCGCATCCGGCGCGTTGCCGATCCCCAGCGAGTCCAGCACCAGCCAGATGGCGCGCGTCATGGCTGCTGCGTCAACTCGCTGCAGATGGCATCGAACAGTGCACTGGCACCAATCCGGAACCGCGCAGGGGTCGCCCAATTCAGCCCCAGATGGGCTTCCACCAGGCTCAGGTACTCGCCGGCTTCCGCCAGCGTGCGGATGCCGCCGGCCACCTTGATGCCGCAGCGCCCGCCGCGTTCGGCGATCGCATCCAGCATCACCGCTGCGGCGGCCAGCGTGGCATTGACCGGCACCTTGCCGGTGGAGGTCTTGAGGAAATCCACGCCCGCGTCCAGCCCCAGCTCGCAAGCCTGGCGAATCAGATCCGGACTGGCCAGTTCGCCGGTTTCCAGAATCAATTTCAGGGTGATGCCTTCACCGCAGGCCAGCCGGCAGACATCGACGCCCTTGCGCGCCCGTGCCGCATCCCCGGCCTTCAGCGCGCGCCAGGCCAGCACCATGTCGATCTCGTCGGCACCCGCGGCAATCGCGCGCCGGGTTTCCCGGTGCACCCGCTGCGGGTCATCCCCGCCCTCCGGAAAATTGACCACCGTCGCGATGCGCACCGGCGTGCCGGCCAATGCCGCACGCGCCGTGGTCACATGCTCGGGATAGACGCAAACCGCTGCCGGCAGCCCATGCGCCGTGCGCGCGGATGCACACACGTCCCGGATGTGTCCGGGCGTATCGTCCTCGCCCAGGCTGGTCAGATCCAGCAAATGCAACAGACGGGACGCAAGCGTTGTATTCGACATGACGTTGTACCGGAATCTTGCTGACGGGTCAGGCTAGAGACTTGCCGGCCTGCATACCTTGACTTGAGACAAATTCGGCACCGGCGGCCCGTCCGCACGGGGCGCGCGCCCCATTCAGCTGCGTCGTGCCGTGGCCATGACCGTTCCCCCGGCCTGCCTTCGTTGAATGAGGAACCTGTTGCCGCGCTGCATGGATGCTTGCCATGGCCAAGCTGGAACGCCCGTTTTACCCGATCATCTACGTGCGTGGTTATGCGATGACGCGCGATGAAATCGTGCAGACCACGTCCACCCCGTACATGGGCTTCGAGGCCGGCTCCACCAAGGTGCGGCAGGCGCAGGACGGCAGCATCGTCAAGTTCGTGTTCGAATCGCCGCTGGTGCGGCTGATGAAGGATTACGGCTACCGCGACGTGTACGCCGCCGGGGCCGAGCAGGCCGACAAGCTGCCGGCGCGCAGTCTGGTCATCCATCGCTATTACGACGAAGCCGACCCCGCCTTCGGCGACGGCAAGACCCCGTCGATCCCGGAGGCTGCCACCGCGCTGGGACAGCGCATCCTGCGCCTGCGCGACAGCGTGTGCGGCGATGATGCCGAGGCGCGCAAGGCATTCAAGGTGTATCTGGTGGCGCATTCGATGGGTGGCCTGATCTGCCGTTGCCTGTTGCAGAACCCCGAGGTCGGCACACCCGAAATCCGCGCCCTGGTGGACAAGGTGTTCACCTATGCCACCCCGCACAACGGCATCGAACTGGGCGGCTTGAACGTGCCCAGCTTCCTGTCGATGAGCGACATGAACAATTTCAGCCGACCGAACATGGCCGAGTATCTGAAAACGCCGGTCGATCAGGTGAACACGCTTGGAAATTCCGGTTATCCGCCGTCCCGGCTGTTCTGCCTGGTCGGTACCAACAGCCGCGACTACGCGGTGGCGCACGGGCTGTCGTCGATGGCGGTCGGGCAGATGAGCGATGGCCTGGTGAAGATCGAGAACGCCTACGTTGCCGGCTGCCCGCGCGCCTTCGTCAACCGCAGCCACAGCGGGTATTTCGGCATCGTCAACTCGGAAGAGGGCTACCAGAATCTGGTCCGCTTCCTGTTCGGCGACCTCATGGCCACCGGCAGGTTGCAGTTCAAGGCCTTGCCCTTCCCGCCGGAAGTGGAAACGGCACGCAAGAAAGGCAAGCGGGTCGACACCTCGTACTACATCGAAACCACGGTCGCGCCGCGGGGGGCCTACACCTACGAGCTGACCGCCCGCAGCAAGGCCCAGGAAAGCGCGGTGCGCCGGCAATACGCGGAGTTGTTCGATGGCAATGGCAGCTTGATGCCGGATGCGCGTTCGCCCACGCTGTTCTCGGTGTTTCTCGACAGCAGCAAGATCCAGGCCGGCAGCGAAGTCGCTTTTTCAATCGATCTTGCCGTGCTGAATGCCGGCTACGAAATCGATGGCGTGCTGTTTCTCAAGCAGCACATCCCCGGGGAATACCTGTTCCGCGACACCCTGGTGCTGTTCGCAAAACCCGATGCCCGGGGCGGCTGGGCGCTGCGCTACGTGCTCACCGGCGACCACTGGGCCACCGACAGGAAATCCGGCACGGCCGTTGCCGGCACGGGCAGCCCCAACCCCGGCGCAAGCGCCACCTTTGCCATTCCGTTGACTTCCAGCAAAGGCTTCCAGGCCGACCTGAGCATCACCCTGGCGGCGTGGGCGTGACTGCGCCCGTCACCCCGTTCGGGCCACCAGCAAACCGCGCCGCCGGTACCACCACTCCAGCGGCAGCGTGAACAGCGGCGGGATCGCCGCAAGAATCGCCAGCAGCAGCGCCCACACCGGCCAGCGCAATTGCGCGCCGGCCACGAAGGCCAGCACCAGGTAGCTCAGGAAAGCCAGGCCGTGCAACCTGCCGAACAGCCACACGCCCAGGTCGGTGCTGCCACTGACATATTTCAGATACATCCCCACCAGCAGGCCGGCCCAGGTAAACGCCTCGATCAGGGCCACCGCGGCAAAAGCCTTGCCCGCCATCGGAACCGGCGTCATCACATCATTCAAAGCGTCACTCCCGACAGTCGCTGAATCGCGGACAAGCACCTTAGCATTCCGCGCCTGTCCCCCCTGTTTTCCGTTTTCCGTTTTCTGTAGCGTGTCGGCCACGGCGGGGTACGCACCCGCCCTCACATCACGGAGTGCAGTCATGGGTCTTGTTCAAGCAGTAACCGGTGCAGTGGGTGGCATGCTGGCCGACCAGTGGAAGGACTTCTACACCATCCCGGACGGCCTGCCGCCAACCGCTGCACTGTTCGCCGCCGTGCCGCACGGCACCAATGCCGGCCGCGGCTCCAACACCCACGGCTCGTCGAACATCATCACCAACGGCTCGAAGATCATCGTGCCGGAAGGCTACGGCCTGCTGCTGTTCCAGGACGGCAAGATCACCGGCTTCGCCGCCGAGGCCGGTGCCTACGAATGGAAGTCGGACGACCTCAATTCGAAGTCGATCTTCGCCGGCGACGGCCTGGTCGATTCGCTCATCATGCAAAGCTGGGAGCGCTTCAAGTTCGGCGGCCAGCCGGGCGCGCAGCAGGCGGCCTTCTTCGTCTCGCTGAAGGAGCTGCCGGACAACCGCTTCGGCACCCAGTCGGAAATCTACTGGGATGACGGCTTCCTCAACACCCAGGTCGGCGCGATGACGCGCGGCTCGTACACGATGAAGATCGTGGATCCGATCCTGTTCGTGAAGAACTTCGTGCCGGCCACCTACCTGCAGCCCGGCCAGGTGTTCGACTTCACCGACATCGACAACGCCGCCGCCAGCCAGTTGTTCAACGAAGTGGTGGGTTCGCTGGCACCGGCGTTCAGCCTGTACACCAACGACCCGAGCAAGGGCAACCGCATCACCAGGATCCAGCAGGATTCGATCGGTTTTGCGAAAAGCCTGTCGGATGCGGTGGAAAACGCCTACCAGTGGAAGTCCGACCGTGGTCTGGTGATCGCCAAGACCGCGATCGTCTCGATCGAGTACGACGCCAACACCCGCGAACTGCTGAAGACCGTGCAGCGCGCCGACGCACTGTCGGGTGCGCGCGGCAATTCCAACTTGCAGGCCAGCGTGGCCGCGGGCATGCAGGCGGCCGGCGAGAACGGCGGTGCGGCGGGGATGATGGGGATCGGCATGGCCTCCGGCATGATGGGCGGCATGGCCGGCCTGCAGCAGCCGGTGGCACCCCCTGCCCCGGCCGCCGACGACCCGATCGCCAAGTTGAAGAAGGCCAAGGAAATGCTCGACCTCGGCCTGATTTCGCAGACCGATTACGACGCGCTGAAGAACAAGGCACTGGGCCTGTAACCCCACCCATCGCAGGCCCTCGATGTCCAATACCATGCCACCGCCACTCCCGCCCTCCGGGGCGGGAACACCGCCGCCGCTGCCCACCGGCCCGGGCTCGCCCCGCGACGTGCCGCCGTTGCCGGGCAGCTTCCCGATCGACCCGGACACCCTGCCCAAGCCGATCCGCGACGAAATCCTGGCACCGGATCCGGTGGCCATTGATACCGCCTCGGAAGAGTTGAAAGACGGCCAGAACCACTGCCCGAAGTGCGGCTCCACCGAGATCAGGCAGCGCCCCGGCACCGACCAGCTGATCTGCCTGTACTGCCGCAACGAATGGACCGCGGCGCGGGTGGAAGAAGCCTTCGGGCTGGGCGAGAACATCGACCAGCTGGAAGGCACGGTGGTGGCGTCGGGCGCACAGGACATCGCCGCCGATGTCAGCAGCATCGTGACGTTCAAGTGCACCGGCTGCGGCGCCGAAGTTTCGGTGAACACCGAGAATGCGATGACGGCGCGCTGCCACTGGTGCCGGCACGTGTTCGGCGTCAACGAACAGATCGCCAATGGCGCGGTGCCCGACGCGGTGCTGCCTTTCCACATCAAGAAAGACGATGCGGTGGCGCGCATCCGCCAGTTCGTGGACAAGCGCCGGCTGTTCGCATTGAAGGCGTTCAAGGAACAATTCACGCCCGAGAACGTGGTCGGCGTGTATTTGCCGTACATGATCGTGGACGCCAAGGCCAGCGCCGGCGTGGCCGGGCACGGAGAAATCGAGACCCGACGCTACACGCAGGGCAGCGGCGACGACAAGAAGACCTATTACGACGCCGACGTGTACGCGGTGGAGCGGCACGTGGACTTCACCGTCGACGACCTGCCGATGGAATCCTCGGCGATGCGCGGCAACCTCGACACCGGCCGCAATACCAACAACATCATCAACACCATCCTGCCGTTCGATACCAAGAACGCGGTGACGTGGAACGCCTCCTATCTGTCCGGTTTCACCTCGGAAAAACGCGACCAGAACGTCGAGCAGTTGATGCCGCACCTGGAAGACCAGTTGCTGTCGATCGGTCGCTCCCAGGTGGAAGCCTCGGTCAGCCACTACGACCGCGGCGTGCGCTGGGAGCAGGAAAGCGTTGCCGTGCACGGCTCGCGCTGGGTGTCGATGTACCTGCCGGTGTGGCTGTATTCCTACCACCAGCCCGGCAGCAACGGCGGCATGCTGCATTACATCGCGGTCAACGGCCGCACCGGCGAAACCATGGGCAGCGTGCCCGTCCAGCAATGGAAACTGCTGCTGACGGCGATTACCGTGGGCACCTTCCTGGAAGGCATCGCTTTCTGGATCCTGGGGAACTGACGCATGAGCGACAACAGCCTGGCCTTGCTGCTGCTTGGCCCTGCCGGTGGTGCCGGCCTGTACTGGGCGCTGTACCGGTACTACCGCAATACCGACAAATCCCATGCCTTCGAACGCGAGACCGCGATCGACGCCAAACCCGTCACCGGCATGCAGGGTGACCACAAAGTGGACGAAGTGCGCGGCACCCGCGAAACCCGCATCAAGGGCGACAACGTGGGCGAATACCGCCATCGCGTGCAGCGGGTTGGCGACGGGTCGTCCTGAACCAACCCGGTCACCGTCTCACTCGTGTATCTGGAGCTGGCGCATCGCCATCGTTGCCGCCGCCTGCAATACGCCGACATACCCCTTGCGCGCCGGGCCCGTCGCATCTGCCGCATTGGCGGCAGCCTCCAGCCCGTGGGCATAGGCCTGCAGCAGGTCGCGGGCGTTGTATTGCTGGCCGAGTTCGGCAACCGTCCGCGCAACGGCATCACGCAGATGCCAGTCCACATTGGCGCCCGACTCGGCCTGTCTGGCCAGGTCGATGACGCGCAGGACATGTGGTGTGATGAGGCCGACGATGGTCACTTTCATGGGGTTCAACCTGCGTTCCAGCCAGCCCTGTGAGCTGCGCCCTTCAGCCCGCGCGCAGCACCAGCTTGCGCAACTTGAACCCGGCCCAGACCTGCAGTGCGCCGTAGGCCAGCGCGATCGCCCCGATCCAGATCGCCACGGTCAGCAGGCCCGCACCCGGGAACATCACGAACAGTGCCGCCAGCAGGATCGCCAGCGCGCCGCTGAGAATCATCAGCCACTCGCCCTCGATCAGCTTGCGGATGCGGATCGCCAGCGTGATGCGGAAGATGCCGGCCACCAGCAGCCAGGCGGCGAGCATGAGCACCAGCACCACGGCGGTCAGCCCGGGGTTGCGCACCGTCAGCACGCCGAACACCAGCGACACCAGCGCATAGAAGGCCAACCATCCGCGTGAGCCGGTGCTGTCCTTGCTGAACAGCCCGAGCACGCCGACGATGCCCTCGGCGATCGCCATCACGCCGACCGCCCAGGCCATCGCGACCGCGGTCGAGGCCGGTGCCACCAGGGCCATCAGGCCGAACACGATCGAGATCACCCCGAACAACACGATGACCCATCACTTTCGCGCAAACTCACCCGCAAAATCACCGATAGAGACGCTCATGCGACAGTTCTCCAGCGTGGCCCGGGCGCCAGAGTGGACTCGAATCCGGAGGCCGTCAACACCGCTGGGCGCCCGAATGAACCCGGTCGCGCTGTCCTGCGCGTGGCCTGCGTGGTACCACCCGAACTGAACCTGGCCCGACCTGCCGCCACGCCCGTTGCGTCGAAAAAGTGCCTGGTGCGCAGTAAAATACGCCTGTATGTCGAAGCGCGGATCCCGGCCTTTCCGGCCTGCGCGCAACCTTGCGCGCCCTGTGCCTACCGCTGCCTTCGGCAACCGGCGAACCCGCCACATCCCCACGATGCCCACTCGCCCCGATCCGCCCGCAACGGCGCTGCCTTGCGCGCCCGCTGCCGGTTTCCCGGTGCCCAACCCCTGGAGAGCACGCACATGACCACGATCGCCCGCCTGATCGACCACGCCATCAAGGGCGCCCCCGCCACGCTGCTCAAGGCTCAGGGCTTCACCCGGGCCGGCCACGACTTCCACCGCATGCGCGGCGACCTGATCGACGTGGTCAACTTCCTCAGCAGCGTGGCCGAGCGCCGTCGCGAGGGCCGGCTCACCATCAACGTGGGCATCTATTCGCAGCGCACCAACGAAGCCCTGCTGCGCAAGCCGCAGCCCCGCCCGCATGAGTACGACTGCGCCCTGCGCAGCCGCATCGGCGAGCTGCTGCCATCCGGCATCGACAAGTGGTGGACTGTCGATCCCGAAACGGACAGCGCCAAGTTGGCCACCGAACTGTCCATCGCCGTGGAGCTGGCCGGCCTGCCCTGGCTGGAGGGGATCGAAGACCTGCCCGCCCTGTCCGCCCAGCTCGCCGGCACACCCTCGCTGGAAGCCGCCGCTTCGGCCCTGGCACTGGGTGACCGCGGCGAAGCCGAGCGCCGCCTGCAGACCTTCGGCAAGCGCTTCCCGCGTGCCCGCCCGATGATCGAGGAGTGGGCTCGCCAGGCGCTGGCGTGAAGCCCGTAACCAGGTTCACTTCCTGGCTGCGGGAAGGGGGGCAAGCCACGCGGCCCATTCCCTGCCGGCCCTGTCACGCACTTAATATCTGCTCGGCTATGCTCGAAGTTCCATCGGCAGAGGAGACGGTACATGAAGATCCGGGCACTGGTCGTCGCGGCGAAGGACGCGCCGTTCAAGGTCGAGGAGATCGAGCTTGCGGAGCCGGGGCGCGGCGAAGCGCTGATCCGCATCGTCGCCGTCGGGGTCTGCCATACCGATGCCATCACCCGCGCCGGCGACATGCCGATGCCGTTCCCATGCGTGCTCGGCCACGAGGGTTCCGGCGTCGTGGAATCGGTCGGACCGGGCGTCACCACGCTGGCCCCCGGCGACAAGGTGATCATCGGCTGGCCCTCGTGCGGCGAGTGCCGCAACTGCCTGGACGGGCACCCGCGCTACTGCCTGCGCACCGGCGACGCGCTGGTGTCGGGGCGGCGCTTCAAGGGCGAGCTCAAGGGCACCTCCGCCTATTCGCGCAACGGCCAGCCGATCAACGGCCACTTCTTCGGCCAGTCCTCGTTCGCGACGCACTCGATCGTCTCGGCCGATGCGGTGGTCAAGGTGGACGGCGACGTGCCGCTGGACATGCTCGGCCCGCTGGCCTGCGGCATCGCCACCGGCGCCGGTGCCGTCCTCAACGAGGCGCGGCCCAGACTCGGTGATTCGGTGCTCATCGTCGGCACCGGCGCGGTCGGCCTGGCCGCGATCATGGCGGCACGCAACTCGGGCGCGACGAAGATCATCGCCGCCGACGTCCACGACAGCCGCCTGGCCATGGCCCGCGACTTCGGCGCCACCCACACCATCAACTCGCGCAATCTCGATCTGGTGGAAGAGGTCAGGAAGATCACCGGCTCGACGGTCGACTTCGCCTTCGACTGCACCGGCGTCATCAAGGTCATCGAGACCCTGGCCGAGACGATCGGCATGCTCGGCACGCTGGTGCTGATCGGCGGCGCACCCGCCGGCGCCCGGTTCTCGCTGGATCATCTTTCGACCCTGTGGGGCAAGCGCGTCATCGGCGTGCTCGGTGGCGGCGGGCGTTCCGGGCAGCTGATCCCGGCGCTGGTGGATCTGCACGCGCAGGGGCGCTTCCCGTTCGATCGCCTGATCCAGTACTACGAATTCGACCAGATCGAACAGGCGCTGGAGGATTCGAAGTCCGGGAAGGTCATCAAGCCGATCCTGCGCATGTAACGCACGAGGGGGACGGAGGAAATCCAGCGCTTTGGCGTGCCTGATCGCTACACTGGCCGTCCCCTTTTCCGGCAACGCCGCATGTCCGAACCGGTTCGACTGGCCAAACGCGTGGCCGATCTCGCCAGCTGCTCGCGCAGCGATGCCGAGCACTACATCAAGAACGGCTGGGTGCGGGTGGCCGGGCGGGTGGTCGAGGATCCCGCGCGTTCCGTGTCCACCGAAGCGGTGACGTTGGATGACGAAGCGCGGCTGGAGGCCGTGGAACCGGCCACAGTGCTGCTGCACAAGCCGGTGGGCTACGACACCATCAGCGGCCGCAACCCGGCGGCAGGGCTGGTGCAACCGGACACGCGCTGGCCCGATGACCCGTCCGGCGTGCGCCTGCTGGAACGACATTTCCACCGACTGACCCCGCTGGTGCCGCTGGATGCCGACGCCAGTGGCCTGATGGTGCTGACCCAGGATGGCCGGGTGTGGCGCCGACTGACCGAGGACGGCGACGACATCGAACAGGAATACGTGGTCGAAGTTAGCGGCAAGATCGCCCCGTACGGCCTGCGCAAGCTCAACCACGGCTTGCACTACAACGGCCGTGCCCTGCCGCCGTGCAAGGTCAGCTGGCAGAACGAAGTGCGCCTGCGCTTTGCACTGAAAGGCGTGCAGGGCGGCCAGCTGCGCGCCATGTGCGCGCAGGTGGGCCTGGGCGTGGTGTCGATCCGTCGCCTGCGAATCGGCAAGATCTCGCTGGCGAAGATGCCGGCAGGCGCATGGCGCTACCTGCCGGTGGGCGAACGTTTCTGAGACGCACTCCCCTGCCTCGCCTACAGCCTGCCTACTGCTCCGCGTGCAGCGCATCCTCGCGCGTCGCGCGCACCGTGCCCGGTGGGTGGTGCGGCGGCGAATAGATCGTCACCAGCCGCAAGCGCTTGTCGCCGGTGTTGCGGATGTTGTGGCGGACCCCGGCGGGCACCAGCAGCAGCGCATCCTTGTGCAGCGGCTGGGCAGCACCGTCCAGCACCGCTTCGCCCTCGCCCTTGACCACGACGAAGATCTGATCGGTGTCGTCGTGCACTTCGTCACCGATGTCCTCGCCGCGCTGCAGGCACATCAGCACCACCTGCGAATGTACGCCGGTGGCCACCTCGCGACGGAAATCCCCGTTGTCCTTGGCCAGCTCGCGGATCGACTTGATGAATGCAGCCATGTCGCACCTCCTGTCAGGAACCCCCATCATCGCAGATCGGAAGACGCTGGCAACGCCCGGCGCCGGCGCGGGGCACGACGAAACTTTTCATCCATGTTTCCCCCGGGCGACGGAGCGTGCGATGCACCACAGCGCCGCGTAGTAGCTGGCCAGCACCAGCAGCGGCGCCAGCGGCAGGCCGCCACCGAAGCGGTCCCAGGCCAGCAGACTGTCGCTGAGCACGAACAGCGCCCCGCCCCACGCGGCGGACGCAGCGGGCCGCGCCAGCGCCGGGTCGCGGCGCAGGGACCAGGCGCGGGCGGCGGCGAGGCTGGCCATGACCACCAGCACCACCACGTAAGCCAGCACCGGCGCGTGCAATGCTGGCGGGATCCTCGGCAGCAGCAGCGCCATGTTGGCGGCGGCCACGGCACCGTACAGCGCGAACGCCAGCCACCGCGCCGGCCAGCGCGGGCCCGGGAAGAACGCCGCGCAGAAACACAGATGCGCCAGCAGGAACGCCAGCAGCCCCGGCACGAACAGATCCTGCGGCAGCATCAGCAACACGTCGCCGGCCAGCGACAGCACCACGCCGACCGCCACCGCCGCGCGGTAGCGCGCCGACTGCACCGGCGCGGCGCGCACGGCCAGCGCCAGCACCAGCAGCGTTGCCAGCGGCTTGCACAGGTAATGCAGCCAGAGCCACGGCCCGCCGAGCAGCGCACCGACGATGGCACCGGCTACCGCGAAGGCGATGGCCGTGTTGCCCCGCCGATGATCGAAAGTGGCCATGGTCGTTTTCATGAATGGGCGCAGGTCCACTTATAGCCCATGGGCGTGGATTTCTCCCCGTTTTGCCCTGATTCCGTTCCGGCGCCGGGCGGGCGTAGACTGCGGCCAGCCACCACGAGGCCACCGCCATGACCATCGAAACCGCACGCGGGCAGCACATCACGATCCACTTCGACGCACGGCGCTGCGTGCATTCGCGCAACTGCGTGCTCGGCAACCCGAAGGTGTTCGTGCCCAACGTCGAGGGCGAATGGCTGCACCCTGACGCCGCCAGCGCGGAGGAAGTCGAGGCCATCATCCGCAACTAAAAGGGGACGGAGGGAATTAAGGCGCACCTTAATTCCCTCCGTCCCCTTTTAGTTGGTTGCAGGTCTCGCTTGGTGTCCGCACAGTGGGCGCTGAGTGGTGGCGATGTGTCGCTTGCAGTGTGGGCGTGTCGGCGGTGACGGAGGGGATCATGGCGCGTCATGATTCCCTCGTCCCCTTTCTGTGGTGGGGAACGGAGTTGGGGAACGGGGTCGGGGAACGCGGGGAACGGGGTCAGGTTCACTTCCTACGCGCGCGTGCCGCATCCGCCGACATGTTCCGGGTGCCTTGGTCAGGCACTGGCCCATGGAACCGTAAGTGAACCTGACCCCGTTACCCAGTCCCTCCCACAGCGTGCCAGTGCGTCCATGGCGCCGATTGAACAGGCCCGCGTAGTTGCGCGCAAACGTGTGCATCAGCCGGGACACACCACCAGCTTCGTCGGGCGTCATCAGCAGGTGCACGTGGTTGTCCATCAGCACGTAGGCGTGCAGCCGGCAACCGAAGCGGGCGAGCGCATCCAGCAGGCATTGCAGGTAGCGCTGGCGGTCATCGTCATCGAGGAAACAGGGCAACCGGTTGTTGCCCCGCTGCACCACGTGCTGGGGAATGCCGGCGAGATCGGGGCGAGGCGGGCGGGCCATGGCCACAGCCTCCCCGCCCGCAAGGCCTCAGTCGATCAGCCTCTTGCGCAAATGCACATCGGAAACTGTCCCTGACACCTTATATTGGGCTTTGCTAGCATCTTCCGAACAGGGGGGGGGACGATGGACTGGGAACAGGCAACTCACTATGAAGTACTGCAAGTCGCGCAAGGTGCTCCGTTGGCAGTCATCAAGGCCAGCTATCGCGTGCTTGTACAACAATACCATCCAGATCGGTATAAACCAGTCCACGAAGCGGAGCGAATCACCAAGCGATTGAACGAAGCCTATGGCGTCCTTTCCGACGCTGAACTACGCGCCGCCTATGATTCCTATATCACAGGTCGATCAGAGCAACAGCAATCCAATCACACATCGCCGCCCGAAGCGGAGCCACCATCCGCACCCAGATCAGACAAGCTATCGGTACATCCTTGGCGACGTTTTCTTGCGAGAGTCATCGACACGCTTTGGCTTGCACTATTGCTCGGATATCTGATCGGACTTGTCATTCCTGCCTGGGCAGCAAATGCCAATTTATTTGTTCTTTCAATTGTCATCGGGGCGCTAATCCTGCCAATAGAGGCATGGTTCATTTCTGCATTTAGAAAAACACCAGGAAAATGGATCTTTGGAATTGAAGTATCGAGAAAGAACGGCGAGCGCCTCTCGTACGGCTCTGCGTTTCAGCGAGCTTTTAATGTTTGGCTCTCAGGGCAAGCGCTGGGGCTACCTGCACTTTCCGGCATAGCTTGCGCATACTGGTTCTTCTCGCTCAAGAAGAACAGCACAACAGCATGGGATACGACCTCAGGAAGTGAAGTTCACCACTCGAACATTTCCGCCTTCCCATACCTTATAGGAGTTGTTGCACTGTTCGCATCTGGCGTTCTCACCAATATGGCGCTACGTGATAACACAGAACGCATGATTGCCGAGAAAGAGGCTCAACAGCCTCCCACAGTTGCCGCGGAACCTTCCAATCCAGCATCTACGCCGCAACAACCCTATGGAGAACCCAGTCAAGTGGCTGGCGAGGAATATCTCGATTGGGGATGGCAAAATGTCACCAACGAGCAATTCTCTGCTGGCGTGAATGCGTGGTTTCAGAAACATCCTGAATACAACAACTCGCAAGCGCAGCAAGCTATCAACTCGCATTTTCAAGAAGTTACCAAGCAATATCCAGTAATTGCACTCGGTCGAGCCATCGATATGGCCCTACAGCGCGCACTTACAGCAGGCCGAGAAGCTGAATATCAGCGCAGGCAGGAAGAAGCACAAATTCCACCGAGGCAAGCGGCAACCTATCCGAGTGCGTCAAGACGTTCGATTGACAACGCAGACCCTGGCTTTGTAGACATCGAAAACGAATCATTTGCGCGAATGGCCGCTGGCGGAAAGGTGCAATCAACGCATTATCCACAGCACGCGCGAGTTCGCGCCGACTACCCCACCACCCAAGCCGAGATCGATGACAGAAATAAGACTATCCGCGCAGCCGTAGAAGACATGAGCAAAGGAAATATTCCGGGCGCCTATAAGCGATACGACTATAAGAGCGGTCAAGAGATTTGGGTCGACGCCAATGGAACACCGTTGAATTAACTTAAGTCCACATAATAAAAAATGTAGACGGATCAGAACCGCT
The DNA here is from genome assembly GCA_028868545.1 of Lysobacteraceae bacterium. Lineage (GTDB taxonomy): Bacteria > Pseudomonadota > Gammaproteobacteria > Xanthomonadales > Xanthomonadaceae > Thermomonas. The sequence continues at coordinate 21,717 of JAGWUF010000043.1, forward strand.
TTTCCCTCTACATATTCCTTCGATACTCCCCACCCACCTCATACAA
>JAGWUF010000044.1 GCA_028868545.1 Lysobacteraceae bacterium
AGCGCGCGTTCGGCACCCTGCTGGGGCCGGGCATCGACTTCGGCGACCTGTATTTCCAGCACGCCCGCCGCGAGGGCTGGAGCATGGAGGACGGCATCGTCAAGGACGGTTCGCACAGCATCGAACAGGGCGTCGGCGTGCGCGCGATCTCCTTTGATAAGACCGGCTTCGCCTATTCCGACGAACTGGATGCGCCGGCGCTGCTGGCCGCCGCGCAGTCGGCCCGCGCCATCGCCCGCGATGGCCGCGCGCACGCTGCGCATGCCCTCCGGCGCAGCGGTGGGCGCGCGCTGTATCCCGCGCTCGATCCGGTCGATGCGCTCGACAACGCCGCCAAGGTGGAGGCGCTGCGCCGCGTGGATGCGCTGGTGCGCGCGCTGGATCCACGCGTGCAGCAGGTGATGGTGAGCCTGTCCGGCGGCGTCGACACCGTGCTGGTGGCGCGCAGCGACGGCGTGCTGGCCGGCGACGTGCGCCCGCTGGTGCGGATGAACGTGCAGGTGATCGTGGAGCAGAACGGTCGCCGCGAATCCGGCTACGCCGGCTTCGGCGGGCGCTATTCCTACGAACAACTGCTGGCCGACGACAAGCCGGAGAAATTCGCCCGCGAGGCGCTGCGGCAGGCGTTGGTGAATCTCGACGCGATCGATGCGCCCGCGGGCGTGATGCCGGTGGTGCTGGGCCACGGCTGGCCGGGCGTGCTGCTGCACGAGGCGGTGGGCCACGGGCTGGAAGGCGACTTCAACCGCAAGGGCACCAGCACCTTCGCCGGTCGGCTGGGGCAGCAGGTGGCGTCGAAGGGCGTGACCATCGTCGATGACGGCACCCTCGACGGCCGCCGCGGTTCGCTCAACATCGACGACGAGGGCACGCCGACCTCCTGCACCACCCTGATCGAGGACGGCATCCTGGTCGGCTACATGCAGGACACGCTCAACGCGCGGCTGATGGGCATGGCGCCCACCGGCAACGGCCGCCGCGAATCGTTCGCGCATCTGGTGATGCCGCGCATGACCAATACCTACATGCGCGCCGGCACGCACGATCCCGAGGAGATGATTCGCTCGGTGAAACGCGGCCTGTACGCGGTCAACTTCGGCGGCGGTCAGGTCGACATCACCAGCGGCAAGTACGTGTTCTCCGCCACCGAGGCTTACCTGATCGAAGACGGAAAGATCACCGCGCCGGTGAAGGGCGCCACCCTGATCGGCAACGGCCCGGACACCATGCAGAAGGTGGCGATGATCGGCCACGACCTGGCGCTGGACGATGGCGTCGGCATCTGCGGCAAGGACGGGCAGAGCGTGCCGGTGGGCGTGGGCCAGCCGTCCCTGCTGATTTCGGAATTGACCGTCGGCGGGACGCAGGCGTGATGCTGTGCTCAGGCGTCGCTGTCGTCGTCGAGCGCCGCGTCGTTGTCGCTTTCCGCGCCGCCGTCCTGCGCCATCAGCTCCCGCAGCACCCGGAACAGCTCGCGGAACGCGCGCGGCGGCTTGTTCTTCGCCCGCTCCTCGCGGACGTTGCGCAGCAGCTGGCGCAGCTGCTGGCGGTCGGCCTGCGGATGCGCGGCCAGCAGTTCGGTCAGCGCGGCATCGCCATCGTCGCCCAGCAGCGCGTCGCGCAGCGCCTCCACCCGGTGCAGCGCCGCGGTTTCGCGGCGCGCGGCGTCGCCGTCCTTGCGCATCGCGTCGCGGATCGCGTCCAGCACTTCGTCGTCCAGCTTGCGCATCTGCTTGGCCAGGTAGGCCAGCTGCCGCTTGCGCGCACCGTGCGAGGTCATGCGCTGGGTTTCGCGGATGTGCGGGAGCAGCTCCTCGGGAATCGGCAGCCTGCCCAGCTGGGTGGCGGTCAGCGCCACCAGTTGTTCGCCCAGTTCCAGCACGTCCAGCGCCGCGCGGCGCTGCTCGCTGCGGCTGGGGCTGAAAAATTCACCGGTGTCTTCGTCACGTCCTCGCATCGCTACAGGATAAGCCATTGAACAGCAGGTCATTGAACACGTCCGCCGAGCTTGCCGCGCCCGCCGACGACAGCCGGCAGCGGCTGGAGCAGTTGTCCGCCGTCGCCACACAGCTGCTGGAGCGCGCCCGCGCCGCCGGTGCCGACCAGTGCGAGGTGACCTGCAACGAAGATGCTGGCCTGTCGGTCAACGTGCGCATGGGTGAGGTGGAAACGGTGGAGGCCACCCGCGACCGCGGGGTGTCGATGACCGTCTATTTCGGCAAGCGCAAGGGCAGCGCCAGCACCGCCGACCTGCGCGAGGACAGCCTGGCCGCCACCGTGGCGCAGGCCTGCGCCATCGCCCGCCATACCGAGGAAGACCCGGCCGCCGGGCTGGCCGATCCCGCGCTGATGGCGCAGGTGCTGCGCGAATTCGACAGCTGGCATCCCGCCGCATTCGACGCCGACCGCGCCATCGACATCGCGCTGGCCTGCGAGGCGGCCGGGCGCGAGCTGGATGCGCGGATCGGCAATTCCGACGGTGCGTCGATGAACGCCAACGCCTCGCTCAGCGTGTACGCCAACTCGCACGGCTTCCTCGGCGCCGAGCGCGCCACTTCGTACAGCACCGGCTGCGCGCTGATCGCCGGCGAAGGCGAGGCGATGCAGCGCGACGGCTGGTACAGCGTGGCGCTGGCGCAGGGCGACCTGGAATCGCCCGCGGCCATCGGCCGCCAGGCCGCGCAGCGCACCCTGGCGCGGCTGGCGCCGCGGCAATTGCCGACCGGTCAGGTGCCGGTGCTGTTCGCCGCCGAGATGGCGCGCTCGCTGATCGGCAGCTTCATCGGAGCGGTGTCGGGCGGCGCGCTGTACCGCCGCGCCAGCTTCCTGCTCGACAGCGCCGGCACGCGGGTGTTCCCGGACTGGTTCGCGATCGAGGAAGACTCGTTCCTGCCGCGCGGCTTCCGTTCGGCCGCGTTCGATGCCGAAGGCGTGGCGACCCGCAAATCGATGCTGGTGGAGAACGGCATCGTCCAGCGCTACGTGCTGGGCAGCTATTCGGCGCGCAAGCTGGGCCTGGCCACCACCGCCAATGCCGGCGGCGTGCACAACCTCACGGTCAAGGCCAATGCCGGCGACCTGGCTTCGATGCTGCGCGGCATGGGCACCGGCCTGCTGGTGACCGAGCTGATGGGCCAGGGCGTCAACGCGATCACCGGCGACTACTCGCGCGGCGCGGCCGGGTTCTGGGTGGAAAACGGCGAGATCGCCTGGCCGGTCGACGGCATCACCATCGCCGGCAACCTCAAGGCGATGTTTGCCGGCATCGAGGCGGTGGGCAGCGACATCGACCCGCGCTCGCACGTGCGCACCGGGCCGATTTTGATCGGCAACATGACCGTGGCCGGCACCGGCTGAGGATGACGAAACCGTAATCTGGCGGGAGTCAACCGCGACCCGGCAAGGCGCGTTGGCAGGGTGTTCCCACTGGAGCACATGCGATGACTTCGATGCAGGCGGCAAGTGCGGTCAATCGGTTCGGGCTGGGTGCGGGCCCGGGTGAGTTGCAAACGGTGGCGGGTGATCCACGCGGTTGGTTATTGGCGCAGTTGCAGCCGGCACCGCTGCCCGTGGCCTTCGATGGCCTGCCCGACAGCGCCGACTACCTGCGCCAGTACCGTGCGCTGGGCCAGTTGCGCAAGCAATCGCGTGAAGCCAAGGCGCAAGGGCAGGATGATGCCGCCCAAAAAGCGCAACGCGAGGCGCGCCTCGCCATGCAGCAAGGCCAGTTGCAGGAATTGGCCTTGCGGCAGCGGGTGGCGGTGGTCAGTTCGGTCGGGTTTCGCGAGCGCCTGGTGCGGTTCTGGTCGAACCATTTCGCGATTTCGGTGGACAAGCGCATCGCTTCGCTGTTTGCCGCACCAATGGAGCGCGAAGCCATCCGGCCGCATGTGACGGGCAAGTTTTCCGACCTGCTGCTGGCGGTGGAACGCCACCCCGGCATGTTGCTGTATCTGGACAATGCGCAGTCGATCGGGGACGACTCGAAGGCCGCGATCAATGCGGCGCGGCGTGCTGGCGGCAAGAACAAGAACGGCAGGCGCGGCCTGAATGAAAACCTGGCGCGCGAAATCATGGAGCTGCACACGCTGGGGGTGAATGCGGGCTATCGCCAGCAGGACGTGACCGAATTCGCCCGCGCCATCACCGGCTGGAGCGTGGCGCGCGAAAACGAGCACGGTGATGCCAATGCCTTCGTGTTCCGCCCCAATGCCCATGAGCCTGGGCCGCGCCAGGTGTTTGGCAAGACGTATCGGCAACAGGGCGAGCAGCAAGGGATTGCCGTCTTGCATACGCTGGCGGTGCACCCGGCCACCGCCCAACATGTGTCGCTGCAATTGGCGCGGCATTTCATTGCCGATACACCGCCACCGGCCTTGGTGCAGCGCATGGCCAAGGCCTGGCTGGCCAGCGAGGGGCATTTGCCGACGGTGTACCGGGCCATGCTGGACGACGATGCCGCGTGGCAGCCGGCGGCACGCAAATTCAAAACCCCGGATGATTTTTTTGTCTCGGCACTGCGTGCCTGCGGATTGCAAGGGCAGGACGATCTGACATTGGTGGTGCGCTTGCAAGCGCAGCTGGGCCAGCCGCTGTTCCAGCCGCGCTCGCCGGCCGGCTTTGGCGACGTGGCGGCCGACTGGGGCGGGCCGGACGCGCTGTTCAAGCGCGTGCAGGCCGCCCAAGCCATCGCCGAACGCTTGCAAGACATGCAAGGCAGCACGCCACTGGCACTGGGTGAAGCGGCGCTGGGCAGCGGGCTGGATGCGCAAACCGCCACCGCATTGCGGCGTGCCGAATCCGTGCAACAAGGGGTGGCCCTGCTGTTGGCCAGCCCTGCCTTCCAGTGGAGGAGCTGACATGCAACTCGATCGACGTGGGTTTCTCGGTTTCGGTGCTTCCGCATTGGCGCTGGCGGCATTGCCGAAATTTGCACTGGCCGCCGCCGGCCACGGCGATACGCGCTTTTTGCTGGTGCTGCTGCGCGGTGGGCTGGATGGCTTGCATGCGCTGCAAGTGCCCGGTGACCCGGCCTATGCGGCGCTGCGCGGGGAGTTCGTGGCCAGCAAAGGCCAGCCCGACGCGCTGCGGTTGGATGGCAATTTCGCGTTGCACGGGGCGCTGGGTTTCATGGCCGGCCTGTACGCGCAACAGCAATTGCTGCCGGTGGTGGCGGTGGCACCGCCGTATCGGCAGCGTTCGCATTTCGAAGCACAGGATTGCGTGGAAAACGGCACCACCGGCACCAGTGGCACCACCGGCTGGCTCAACCGCTGCGTGGCGGCGATGCCCGGTGGCAAGGGACTGGCGATTTCCGCGGTGATGCCGCTGGCGATGCGCGGCAGCGGCGATGTCAGCAGCTGGTCGCCGCCGCTGGGCAACCGCATCGACCCGATCCTGTGGCAGCAATTGCAATTGCTGTACGCCGCCGACCCGGCCTTGGCCCCCACCTTCGCCAATATCGACACCGGCAAGGAAGGCATGCGTGCCGGCAAGGGCAGCGATTTGCGATTGCCGCAGGCGATGGCGGCGGCGGCCAAGTTCATGACCGCTGCCAACGGGCCACGCATCGGCTTCGTGGAAGACACCGGCTGGGACACTCACGGCGGCGAGCTCGGCGTGCTGGACCGCAAACTGGCCGAGCTGGATGCCGGCATCAAGGCCTTCCACGAAGCCGCCCAGCCGATCTGGGGCAATACCGTGGTAGCGGTGGTCACCGAATTTGGCCGCACCGCGGCCATCAACGGCACCGGCGGCACCGACCACGGCACCGGCGGCGCGGCGTTCCTGGCCGGCGGCGCAATCAAGGGCGGGCGGGTGGCCGGCAATTGGCCGGGGCTGGGCAAGAGCCAACTCAACGAGGGCCGCGACCTGCTGGCCACCACCGACCTGCGTGGGCTGTTCAAGGGGGTGTTGCGCGACCATCTGGAAGTGGGTACCGATGTGCTGTCCCGCAGTGTGTTCCCCGACAGCGCCGGCTTGGCATCGATCACCGGGCTGGTGCGTGCGGGCTGACCTGAAAAACCCGGAAACGGCGTTATGCTGGTGGAAGGCGAGCAACCGCCGTAACCCGGGGACACTTACGAACATGAATGACGTCACTGCTTCATCCGAAGATCGCAACCTTGCCATGCTCACCCACCTGTCCGGCATCCTGCTGGGCTTCATCGTGCCGCTGATCATCTGGCTGACCCACAAGGACAAGGCCGACAAGGCGTGGCTGAACACCCAGGCGGTGGAAGCCCTGAATTTCCAGATCACCATCGCGATTGCCTATGTGGCCTGCTCGATCCTCACCGTCATCCTCATCGGCGCCCTGCTGATGCCGGTGGTGTGGCTGGTCAGCCTGATCTTCTCCATCATCGCCGGCATGGCGGTGAACAAGGGCGAGAGCTATCGCTACCCGTTCGCACTGCGCCTGATCAAGTAAGCGCGGGGCAGCGACGCAAAAACAACAAAGCCGGGGCAACCCGGCTTTGTTGTTTGTGGCCGCGGCCTTGCCGCCGTCGGCTATCGAGATGGTTTGCTGGCGGGCTGCGCTGGCTGCATCGGTTGCTCCACCTTTTCCACATCCCCCACCTGCACCAGGCCCATCTTCGGTTCTTTCCAGATGGAGTCCTGCCAGGCGCGGTATTTCTCGGGATCCCAGTATTTCGGGTTGTAGAACTGGCTGCCGTCGATCGTGATGTCGCCGCCGCCGGGGCCGGCGATGACGATTTTCATGTTGCCCGTATAGCCGGTACGGCTGCCTGCGCTCTTGTTCTTCCCGCGGCGCAGTGCGGAAGTGATTCTCGGGGTTGTTGCTGCATCGCCGTAGCGCGCATACAGCGCGCGGCCTTCGCTGAGGGCGCGAACCTGTTCCGCCTCGCTCAACGCCGACCAGTAGTGCTCCCGCTGCCCGAGAAAATTCCGGTAGCCGCGCTCTGCAGCCAGATCCATCCATGCATAGGCAATGGCTTTGTCCTGCGCCACGCCTTTGCCGAGCCAGTACATCTCGGCCACCATGCCCTGGGAGGGTTTGTCGCCAAAGTAGCCGGCTCGCTTGAACAGGCGCAATGCCTCTTCGTACTGCTCGCGGTTGAACGCGGCAAGACCCAGTTGGCGAAAATGCAAGTCGGGATGAGCGGGCAGGAAGCCGGCACTCAGGACGAGATCATCGACCTGCGTGTCAGTCCGCTGCGGTTGCGCGGCCGGTGCCCAGCCCGGCAGCACGAGCAGGCCGAAGACAAGGCAGTGCTGGAGGATGCGGGGCATGGCGCGCTTACTCCACCTTGGTCGGGGTGCCGACCTCGGAGTGGCCGCCGATATGGCGTGCAAAGAAAGCCAGCATTTCCGTGTACAGCCGCAAGTTGTTTTCTTCCTTGTAGAAGCCGTGTTCTTCGCCGGCCTGGATGATCACGCCTTCGGGCTTGTTGCCGCCGGCAGTCAGGGCCTTGGCCATCGCCTCGGTGTGTTCGGGCGGACAACGCGGATCCAGTGCGCCCGCCGCAAGATAAACCGGCAGCGTAAGCTTGCTGGCGAAATTGATGGGTGACATGGCGTCCTGCTCGGCACGGGTATTGCCGAATGCCCGCAGCAGATACCGTTTGCCGCTGTCGGATTGCGCGGTATCACTCTTGCTGAGTTGGATCTGGGCGTCATACAGGCCGACATACCCGAAGGCACAGCTGAACATGCCCGGCGCCTGGATCGGGGCCATCAAGGATGCATAGCCGCCGAAGCTGCCCCCGTAGATGCAAACACGGTCCTTGTCGGCCCAGCCCTGGGTGATCGCATATTGGGTGCCATCGATGATGTCGTTCATGATGCCGGTGGCCCATTGCCCGTAGGCGCGATCCTGAAAAGACTTTCCGAACCCGCCGGAGCCCCGGTAGTTGATCTGCAGGGTCGCGTAACCACGGCTGGCAAACAGTTGCGGCTCGGTGCCATATCCCCAGTTGTCGCGCGGCCCCATCGGGCCGCCGTGTACATTGACGATCAACGGCAGGTTGCGTCCGTTCGAGCCCTTGGGCAGGGTCAGGTAGCCGTGGATGGTCAGGCCGTCGCGCGACTGGAATGAAACCGGCCGAACCGTCCCCATCCTGTCGGCATTGATCCAGGGGCGCGAGTTCAACAGGAATCGTGCTTTCCCGGTCTTGCGGTCGAACAGATAAAGCTCGCCGGGGTTGCGGTCGCTTCGCACGCTGACGACGATCTTGCTTCCGTCGCGGGTCGCGCCGTTGAAGTCCACGAATTGACCCGGGAACGCAGACGCGAGCGAACCATAGAGATCCGCATCCGGATGTTGTTCGTTGACCAAGGTGACGCGGGGGGCGCCGGCCGCCGTCACGACCGCGATGACCTCTTCGGACCCGTCCACGGACTCGATGAAGTTCGATATCTCCGACTCTGGGTCGCGAAAGCGTTCGGTGAAAGCACCGGTATCGGCATCAAGATTGCCGAACGCCGCCGGGGCCTTGCCATCGTCTTTCAGCGCGTAGATTTCCCCCGACTTCGAGCTTCCAAGCACCTGCAGCCGCGACCCATCCGCCCTGGAGGAGCTGATCTGGTTCCAGCGGCCGTCCTCGCCCTTGCGATAGACGACGGTGTTGATTTCGTACACGCCCGTGTTGCCCTTGTCGCTGGAACAGATCGCGAACGCCGGCCGCTTCTTGTTGTCCAGCGTGATCGAGCAATTATCGTCCGGGGCGCGACCGAGGGACTTCCGACGCCCGGTCATGGTGTCCATCATCACGACTTCCGCGCCGGTTCCGGAGTTCGAGCGCATGTAGCGCGACAGCATCAGCACGTTGCCGTCATGGGGCTCGGCAACGTCCAGGAATGAAAACGATTCGTTGCCGACGGTCTTGCTCCGTTGCGTGACATCCAGCGTCCCGTACTCGATCAGGGTGCGCGGCATGCTGCCGTCTGCATTCACGGCATACCATTCACCGGTCAATCTTGGCCGCTCGAACGAGCCAATCTTGCGTGCCGCGCTGAACAGGATACGGTTGTCGTTGATCCAGTAGAACGAGCCCACGCTTTTCTTGTCTGGCAACACGTTGACCTTGAGTGGCTTGAGGTCGGACGTCCGCAGGATGGTCAGAACATCCTGGTCGCCGTGATCCACCGTGATCGCGAGAAACTCGCCCGTCGGCGAGATCTTCGCGGCGCTGTAGGTCGGGTGCTTCACGAAATCCGCGATGGGCGTGACCGGCGCATCGGCTGCTGCAAGAGCCCCTTGGGTGAGGAGTGCGGAAAGCAGGATGGCAAGAGGCAAGTATCTGTTTGCGGTGTGCATGGCGATGATTTGTCGATGGACGGCTGCTGCAGGGGAATGGCCGTGTGTCGTGGTTGTTGCACAAGATCAGGCCCGGCATATAGCCGGGCCTGATCTTGTTGCAAGGGTTTGAATCAGAACTTGTAAGTCGCTCCGAGGAAGAAGCGGCGGCCCAACGGATCGGCACCCTGATAGTAGTAGTAGAACGGGTAGCCGGTGTTGCTGGCATCGTAACGGTACTGGTTGTTGGTCAGGTTCACGACCGTCAGCTCGCCGCTCAAATGCTCATTGAAGCGCTTGGTCAGCGTCCAGTTGTAGGTGATGTACGGCTTGATGCGATGGCCATAGGACTCGCCCGCTGTATTGGTGCCGGGCACGCCGGCCGCGCTGCGAGCCGAGCCCAGACGGGTGGCGTACAGGGTGCTGCCCCAGCTGTCCTTGCTCCAGCTCACCGAGCCGCGGAAGCGGCTGCGCTGGCTGATCGAAGTGGAGTCGCGGTAGTCGAACAGGTCATCTTCGGCCAACAACTTGTAGCGGTAGGTCATCAGGATGGAATAGGCCGTGTTGAAGCGGAGCGAGCCCCAGCGACCGATGTCCTGTGTCCAGTTCCAGGCCATGTCGATACCGCTGGTGTCGGTCAGTGCGGTGTTGACGTAGGCGTCGTTGATGCGCTCGATGTACCCATCGTTGGGCGCGCCGGGCGAATTGAAGCGGGTGACGAGGTTCAGGATGCTGGTGCAGTAGGCGGCGCTGGGGGCAGGCCGGCTGGCGTCCTGGTAATGGCCGATACGGCAGGCGGCTTCCGCATCCAGGATGTTGAGCGAGCCCAGCTGCGATGCGGCGTCTTCCAGCTTGATCCGGAAGTAGTCCACAGAGACGTTCATCTTGGGGGTGATGTCCCAGACAAAGCCGGCGCCGAACGATTTGCCCTTTTCCTCGCGAAGCTTGGAGTTGCCGGCGATGACGGTCTGCATGGAATAGATCGTCGGATCGCCCTGTGCCGAGCACTGGGTGTAGGTTCGCGGACCACGCCCGGCCGCTGCACCGGTGCCGGTATAGCAGGCGTACTGGTCGACCGCCGATGCGTACGAAGCGGCACCTTGTGCATAGATCAGCTGCAGATCAGGTGCACGGAAGCTGGTGGCGTAGTTGGTGCGCAGAAGCACGCTGCTGGCCGGTCGGAATTCAAGGCCGAGGTTGTAGGTGAACGCGCCCTTGATGTCCGAAATGTCGTTGTACCGGTCATAGCGGCCTGCCACCTGCGCCGTCAGCATCTTGAACAGCGGGACGCGGAACTCGCCACCGAGGGCGTAGCGGTCACGCTCGCCTTGGGTGCGACCGGAGCTGACCAGGTTGTAGACGGTCTGGTTGTCGATCGGACGCAGTGGGTCGAGCCGCGGGTCGCTGCGCAGATCCATGGTCTGGCGAACGCCCTCCAGGATGCCTGCAAACCCCACCGGGCCTGCCGGGAGGTCGAACAAATCGCCGCTCAGGGTGAAGCCGAAGGACGACGACGTGGTGGTGCTGTCATTCTGGACGCGGGTCGAGAACGACTGATAGATGTCCGGCGTGATCGGGGTGACCCAGCGGTTCAGGTTCAAGGTGTAAATGGGGTAGATGGCCGAAGCGCCGGTGGTTGCCCCCGAGGTGGAGGCATACCCCTGGATCGGGCCGAGGAAGTAGTCGTGCACGGCTTTCGCGAGCAGTCGAGGACGGTTGGCGCTGTAGTCGTAACGTGAATACTGGAAGTAGGCTTCCCAGTCGAAGCGCGAGCCGAGGGTGCCGTTCAGGCCCATCGTGATGTCCCAGGTCTTTTCCTTGAACAGGGTGGTGGCAGCTTCGGCTCCACCGAGTTCGAACGGGTTGAACACCCGCTGCAGCTGCACCACACCCAGGAACTGCGGGTCGTAGTAAAACGCGGTGGATCCGCCGGATTTGGTCGTGTTGAAGCGATCCCCGGAGGTGCCCCAGAATTCGGTGCCGGAGCTGGCTTTGGCGTCACTGTTCCAGTAGGTCGCGTTGGCGAAGAACTGGAGGTTGTCGCTGATGTCGAACGTGGTGCGACCGTAGGTTGACCAGGTCTTGTTGTAGTTCGAGATCGAGCGGGAGCCGGGCTGGGTAAAAGAGCCGCAGTAATGGCCGCGAGTTGCGGTGGTTTTCTCCGTATAGCCGAAGGCATCGCAAACGGCCTGGCCCGGGTAGAAGGTGTTGTGGTTAGCCGGCACGCCCTGGCCTGCAGTACCGCGCAGCACCACCAGCGACAGCGCCGGGTTGGTGAAGTTCGGGCCCAGCGGGCCATTGCGGGTGTCGGCCAGGAAATCGCGCTGGGTACCGAACACCGGATCGGTCTTGCCGTACTGGAACGCCCAGATGCTGTTCCAGCGGTCGCTGGTGTGGCCGCCGGAATATTCGAAATTCACGCTGTTGCCACCGCCCTCTTCGGTGCTGCCCACGCGCACGCGCAGCGACTGGCCATCGAAGGCGTCCTTGGTGACGATATTGACCACGCCGGCGACGGCGTCGGAACCGTAGATTGCGGAAGCGCCACCGGTCAGCACTTCGGTGCGCTGGATGATCGAGGTCGGAATCGCGCGTACGTTGACCACGTTGCGGTCACGGTTGTACGGTTGCGGGTAGTCGGCAGGACGGCGGCCGTTGACCAGGGTCAAGGTGTAGCCCGGGCCGAGGCTGCGCAGATTGACGACCTGGGCATTGGGCGAAAACCCGGTGACGGCCTGATCGCCGGTGAAGGCGCGCGAAGTGCCCTGGTTGAGCGTCTGCAGCATGTCGGCAACCGTCTGGAAGCCTTCGCGCTCGATATCCGCCTTGGTGATGATCGTGACCGGGCTGGCACCCTCGATCTCGGCACGCTTGATGCGCGAACCCACCACGGTCACGGTATCCAGCGTCTTTTCGGTTTTCTGCTGATCCGATGTCTCGGTTTTGGTCTTCTCTTTGCCGTCTGCAGCCTTGCCGGACTGATCTTGTGCTTGAACAAGTGCCGGAAACAGCATGGCGGCCGCCAATGCCAGGGCCAAAGGATTGCGGCTCAACCGCGCTGGATTCGTCATGATGCTCCCCCAGGAATTTGTCATAAAAATGCGCTGAATCATTTCAGTGCTTCTGGAAGATAACAAAAAATTTAGGTTGCATCCACGCTCCCGCAACAATTCGCCAGAAACGTCTGACGATAGCCGTACAGTACGGGCGCTGACCGTTGCCGTCGCTCACCGGTTCAAATACGCCGCCAATGTCGCGTTGTCCTGTTTCTCGACGGCATTCATGCGTTCATCCAGGGGTGGGTGGGTCTTGTACAGCGAGGCCATCTTCGGGGATTGGGTGCCGAAAGCGGCCATCTTCTGCAGCACGGCGAGGAACGACAGCGGGTTGCCGCCGGCGCGGGCGACATAGATGCCGGCGGCATGGTCGGCGCGGAATTCCGCACCGCGATCCAGCCCGGTCATCAGGATGGCGGCGCCGTGTTTTTCGATGTAGTTGCGGGCCAGACCACCCGCCATGCCGCCACCGGTCTTGACCTGGCTCGAAGCAATCGCCCCTACGGCGCCCATTTTTTCCTGCTTGCGGATGACTTCGTAGTGGTCGCGCTGCACGACATGCCCGATCTCGTGGCCCAGCACGCCGGCCACCTCGGTGTCGCTGCCCAGCAACTGGTACAGGCCGCGGGTGATCAGGATGTAACCGCCGGGGGCGGCGAAGGCGTTGATTTCGTCATCCTCGATCACCCCGAACGTCCACGGCAGGTTGGGCCGGCTGGTGCGCGAGGCCACCCAGCGGCCGATCAGGTTGACCCGCGTCTGCACGGCGGCGTCCTTGACCAGCGGTGCGGCACCCAGCAAGCGGCCGGCCAGCATTGGCCCCAGATCCAGTTCTTCCTGATCCACTTCCTGCTCGGATTTGCCGATCAGTTTTTCACCGGGCGCCGCGGTGGCCGCCAGCGACGGGTTCACGAAACCCAGCAGATTGCGGGCGATGCCGTAGCGTTCGCGCTTTTCCGCCTGGGTGGAGGTACTGGCCTCGGATTCGGGCTTGGCCTTGCCGAACAGCCCTTTCTTCTTCGGCTTGCTGGCGGCCGGTTGGTATTCCTCGGCATAGGCAACCTCGGTGATCTGCCAGCCGTTCTTGCTGGCGGCCTGTTCGGCCGCTTCCGGGCTGGCCCGATAAGACTCCATTTTTTGCAGCTGTTCGGGATTGAAGGCGGCTGCCTTCAACGAGCTCTCATCCAGGCCGCGCACACTCGCGGTTTCGGTCACCCGGCCTTTGCCGGCGTTGCCCGAAAACAGGGCCTTGCCCATGCCGCCGGTGTCCTTGCTGCCGAATGCCACCCGCACTTCATTGACCCGCACATAACCGGATTTGCCACCGCCCAGATCCAGTCTGAACCACAGGCCCTGCTGCCCGTTGATGGTGACCTGGCTGTTCTGGGCCAGCGTGGCGAGAGCCGGGGAGGCGAAATCCGGCTTGGCATGCGCTTGCACTTCCGGTTTGACGATGGTGGCCTGGGTGGGCTGCATCGGCGCGGTGGTGGGCCCGGCGGGTACCGCTGCCGCCGCAGGCTTTGCCGGCTTGCCGTGTTTGGCGGGGGTGGCTGCCAGCAGCACGCCACTCAGGGACAAGGCCACTGTGGCCAGCGCGAGTGGCAACGGTGCGGACAGCGGGAACATGCGGCTCTTCATGGAAGATCCTGATCGGAAGCGTCGTCGATTTGCAGAGTATGCGATGGATTCAAGGTTTCACGGTTGTCGGCGCAAAGGGGGTATTCCTCGGTGGCATTGAGGTCCTGGCCGAGCAGCTCCCGCAGGCGCATGCGTTCGCCGCGATTGCTGTCGTCGTGGTGGTCGTCTATTTCCGCAACGGAAATGCACAGCATGACGCGGCCATGCTCGTCCAGCGGGTGCTCGCCCTGGTTCAAGGACAGATACAGCAGATCCAGTTCGCGCTTGACCTGTTCCATCACGGTTTCGCGATCCGGCCCGCTCCAGATCAGTACCATCAGGTCATCCAGGATTTCGTGCAGCCAACTCTTGCGCTCGACGATGCCTTCGATCATCACCGCATCGCCGCCGGCATACAACTGGCGACGCAGCAGGCGACGGTACTCGCGTTTGCCGCGCACGGACTCGAAGGGGCTCAGATTGCCGAACTTCACGTAGCGCAGGCGCACCATCGCCAGCCATGGATGCTTGTCCGGGTCGTATTCGTCGCGGAAATCATTGTTGCCGATCGCACGACCGCGCTGGATGGCCGCATACATCCGGCACAGGCCGAAGCACAGGCTGACAAAACCGATACTGGCGAAAATGTCGAGGAAAACCCCGAACAAGGTCAGCCCGACCACGGCACCGGTCAGCAGGAGGCCGTTGACCGCCACGAACACGCCATCCACGTCTTCGTGCGGCTCGCCGCGCCAGAACGCATAGGTGGTCAGCAGCAGCAGCAGGGCGGCCAGCAGATATTTGAAGACACTGGGCGGCATCCACACCGCACTGTCGTGCAGCAGGGCATCGGTGGCTTCGGCCCAGACCTCCACCCCCGGCATCGCCGGGTTGACCGGGGTGGGCTTGGTATCGCTGATGCCGGCGGCGGTATGCCCCACCAGCACCACCGCACCGCGCAGGTCGGGCAGTTTGCTGCCGGGTGGTTCGCACACCGGTTTGCCGGCCAGCAGATCAGCGGCACTGAGATAGGGAATGCGAGTGTTGCGGCGCCAGTTCACCCGGACGTGGTCGGGCAGCGACGCGGCGGCGGTTCCGGTCACTTGCGCAACCAGCCGGGCGGGCAGGGTCGGCAGGCCCCAGCCACCCACCTCTTCGCGCAGCGGCAGGTCGCGAATCACCCCGTCCTCGCCACGGCTCACGTTGGTCAATGCCGAATGCCGGGCCATGGCGTTGCCGAACGGCAGGTACACCGCCACCTGCGGGCCCGGCGGGCGGGCATCCTGCGCGATCGGGTAAGCACCCGCAATCGCTGCCGCATGCAGCGGGGAATTGGCATCGAAATCCGGGTTCTGGCGCGAGGCTGCAAACAGGAAGCGGCCGTTGCCGCCGGCCGCCACGGCATCCAGCATGGCATCGCCGGTGGGGTCGTCCTTGTGCGGATCCAGGAACATCACATCGACGCCTGCCGCTTTCACCCCGGCGCGATCCAGCGTGTCCAGCAGATCGGCGTGCACCGAGCGCGGCCAGGGCCAGCCACCGATGCCCTGCGCACGCGTCCATTCCAGCGAGCAATCATCGATTTCCACCACGACGGTGCGGCCGGACGGGGCAGGTTCGACCGGGCGCCACTGGATGATGGTGTCGAACACGCTGTTTTCGGCCGAATCCAGGCTGCGGTCGTGCGTCCAGTCCCAGCCCAGCCAGCCCAGCGCACACAAGGCCAGCAACGGATAGAACCCGAATTTCAGGCGCAGGGCCACCCAGGTCAGGGGCCGCCGGTAGCCACGTTCGACCTTCGTCCACTGATCCATGAACCACACCGCCAGGGTGGCCATGGTGGCATCCAGATGTGTTTGCGCCTTGCGCAGACGTTTGCGGCCCATGCCGTGCTGTTCCCCTGATCAAGTGCCGGTGTTGCGCATCACTGGCAAAGCCATGCGCAAATCAGCGCAGTGAGGGGACATCTTGCATGGTTCCGGCGGCAGCCGCCAAATGGGCGGGCGCTCAGGCCAGCAACTTGCGCACCTTGCGCAGCGCGGCCATGAAGGCGTCGATTTCCGCGTGCGTGTTGTAGAACGCCAGCGAGGCGCGGCAGGTGGTGCCCACGCCCAGCCACTGCAGCAGCGGGTGCGCGCAGTGCTGGCCGCTGCGCACCGCCACGCCTTCCAGATCCAGCAGGGTGGCGAGGTCGTGCGAATGCGTGCCGTCGATCGCGAAGCTGATCACCGCGGCCTTGTGCGGGGCGGTGCCGAAGATGCGCAGGCCCTCGATCTTCAGCAACTCTTCGGTGGCGTGCGCCAGCAGCGCCTGTTCGCGCGCGGCGATATTGGCCATGCCGATGCCGGACAGGTAATCGCAGGCGGTGCCGAGGCCGACGAAACCGGCGATATTGGGGGTGCCGGCCTCGAACTTGTGCGGGCCTTCGTTGAACACGGTGCCGTCGAAGCGCACTTCCTTGATCATCTCGCCGCCGCCGAGGAACGGCGGCATCGCATCGAGGTGTTCGCGCCGCGCCCACAGCGCGCCGGTGCCGGTGGGGCCGCTCATCTTGTGGCCGGTGACCGCGTAGAAATCGCAGCCGATCGCGGCGATGTCCACCGGCATGTGCGGCGCGGCCTGCGAGCCGTCGATGACCGTCGTGATCCCGCGCTTGCGCGCCTCGCGGCAGATGTCGGCCACCGGGTTGACGGTGCCCAGCACGTTGCTGACGTGGGCGACGGCCAGAAGTTTCACGTCTGGTGTCATCGCGGCATGCAGCGCTTCCAGGTCGAGGCTGCCGTCGGGCAGCAGTTCCGCCACCTTGATGGTTGCGCCGGTGCGCTGGGCGATCAGCTGCCAGGGCACGATATTGGCGTGGTGCTCCATCCGCGTGATCAGGATGACATCGCCGGCCTTCAGTCGCGGCAGCGCCCACGAATACGCCACCAGGTTGATGGCGAAGGTGGTGCCGCTGCACAGGATCAGTTCGTCGCCGCGCACGTTGAGGAAGCGCGCCAGCTTGCCGCGCGCGCCTTCGTAGGCCTCGGTGGCCTCGCTGCCCAACGCGTGCACGGCGCGGCTGACGTTGGCATTGTGGCGGCGGTAGAAATCATCGGTGGCGGCGATCACCGCCTCGGGCTTCTGTCCGGTATTGGCGGCATCGAAATAGATCAGCGGCTTGCCGTGCACCTGCCGCGCAAGAATGGGGAAATCAGCGCGAACGGTGTTCCAATCGACAGCGTTGACGGAGGCGGCCATGTTCATGCGCCCAGCCGCGCGAGTGCGCGGCCCAATGCTGCATCGGCCAATGTGCGCGTGGTTTCATCGCCGATGCCGTTGACCACCTCACGGCAGAACGCGCCGGTCAGCAGCGCGCGTGCCTGCGCTTCCGGCAATCCGCGCGAGCGCAGGTAGAACAGTGCGGTGGGGTCGAGCTGGCCCACCGCAGCGCCGTGCGCGGCCTTCACTTCATCTGCGTGAATCACCAGCGTTGGCTGGGTGTCGATTTCGGCGTCAGCCGACAGCAACAGGTTTTTGTTGGACAGATCAGCGGCGGTGCCATCGGCGCCCGAATGGATGGTGATGCCGCCGTGGAAGACCGCGCGCCCGCGCTGGCCGGCCAGGCCGCGCCAGGTGAGGTTGCAGCGGCTGTCGCGCGCAAGGTGTTCGATGCCCAGGCGGGTATCGACGTGGCGGCGGCCGTCGGCCAGCAGCACGCCATCGGCCTGCAGGCTGGCGCCATCGCCTTCCAGCCGCACGTTGAGCTCGTGCCGCGACAGCGCCGCGCCCAGCTCCAGGTCGGTGCGCGCATAGCCGGCGTCGCGCGCCAGCACCGCGTCGGTGCGGGCGAACAGGCTGGCGCGCGCGGCGGCGTCCTGCACCCGCACATGCGACAGGCGTGCGCTGCGCGCCACGTGGGCGTGCAGCAGCGCATTGCCGAGGTGGGCGTGTTCGCCCGCGGCCAGTTCGTGTTCCACCAGTTGCAGCGCCGCGCCTTCGCGCAGTTCGACGAAGTGGCGAAGATGCCACGCGGCATCGCCTTCCAATGGCGCGCCGACATGGACGATGTGCAGCGGAGCTTCCACCTGCACCCCGGCATCGACGCGGACCACCGCGCCTTCGCGCGCCAGCGCGGCGTTGAGGCGGGCGAACGGTTCGTCGATGCGCTGGTAGCGGCGTTCGAGGAAGTCGACCGCGCGCGGATCATCGCCTTGCAGGAGCCGCGACAGCGGGCCGACCTCGATGCCGGCGGGCAGCGCGGAAACGTCGCTCAACGCCGCATCGAAATGCCCGTTGACGAAGACGATGCGCGGCGCGGGAATCGCCGCCAGCAGCGCGGCATCGATGGCCACCGCCTGTGCCTTCGCGAAGCTGCGGCGCTCCAGCTGGCGCAGCGAGGTGTACTTCCAGCTCTCCGCGCGCTGCGGCAGGCCGTCGCGCAGCACGTCGTCCAGCAGCGCGCGGCGGCTGGCGTCGCCTTCGAAGCCTGCGGCCAGCGAGTCGAGCAGGGCGCCCATCAGGCGGCCTCCGGTGCCAGCCGGTTCTTGATCCAGTCGTAGCCGTGTTCTTCCAGCTGCAGCGCCAGCTCCGGGCCGCCGCTTTCGACGATGCGGCCATTGGCCAGCACGTGCACCACGTCCGGCTTGATGTAGTCCAGCAGGCGCTGGTAGTGGGTGATGACGAGGAAGGCGCGCTCAGGCGAGCGCTGCGCGTTGACGCCGTCGGCCACCGCCTTCAGCGCGTCGATGTCGAGACCGGAGTCGGTTTCGTCGAGGATCGCCAGCTTCGGTTCCAGCAGCGCCAGCTGGAAGATCTCGTTGCGCTTCTTCTCGCCGCCGGAAAATCCTTCGTTGACGCCGCGATGCAGCAGCTCGTCCTTCAGGTGCAGCACCGCGAGTTTTTCGCGCACCTTCTTGAGGAACTGCATTGAGTCCAGCTCTTCCTGCCCACGTGCCTTGCGCTGGGCGTTGAACGCCGCGCGCAGGAAGTAGGTGTTGTTCACGCCGGGGATTTCCACCGGGTACTGGAAGGCCAGGAACACGCCGGCGGCGGCGCGCTCCTCGGGCTCCAGCTCCAGCAGCGGCTTGCCATCGAACTCGATCGTGCCGGCGGTGACCTCGTAGCCGTCGCGGCCGGCGAGGATGTTGCCCAGCGTGGACTTGCCGGCGCCGTTCGGGCCCATGATGGCGTGCACTTCGCCCGCTTTCACTTCAAGCGAAAGGCCCTTGAGGATTTCCTTGCCGGCAACGGTGGCGTGGAGGTCAGTGATCTTGAGCATGTGTGTCTCCGAGGCGGTCTTGATCGGCCTCTTGCAGGTGTTCCAGATCGGCCAGGTCTTGCAGCCGACCGACCGCTTGTTTGTTGGCGCGCAGGTCGTCCAGCCCGATGACGGCAACCTGGATGCCACCCAGCGGGACGATGATGCGGCGGGGATAGCAGGCGTCGAAATCGACGCCGTCGGCGAAATTGATGAGTTCGATCGCGTTGGGTTCCTTGCCCAGCACCAGCATCGCGCGCGGCTTGCAGAACTCGGCGGGGGTGGCGTTCAGATCATGGAATCCGAAGCTGCGAAGGGCGGCGATGAGCTTTCCCGCGTTGGCTTCGGTGCCACGGAACCAGACATCCAGATCCTTGGTGTAGCGAACATGCCCGTGCACGCCCAGCGCGATTCCGCCCACCAGCATGTACTCCACGCCGTGGGCTTCGAGGGCGGACAGGAAGTCCTGCCAGTCCCTGTCCAGCGGGCTCTCAGCGGGCGCGGACATGGTGCAGTTCCCACTGGAAGATGAAGGCGGGGTTGCCGCCCTTGAACAAGGCGTTGCCTTCGCGATGCAGTGCAAGAGCGGCCTGCAGGCGTTCGGCGGGGCTGCGCGCATGCCAATGGCGCGACGCGGCGGCCCGCTGCTCGCCGGCATTCATGAAGCGGAGGCTGCGCTCGGGAAGGGTGCTCATCCGACTGCGCCTTCCAGGGTGACATCCAGCAGCTTCTTGGCTTCCACTGCGAATTCCATCGGCAGCTCGCGGAACACCTGCTTGCAGAAGCCGTCGACGATCATCGACACCGCGTCTTCCTGGCCGATGCCACGGCTGCGGCAGTAGAACAACTGGTCGTCGCTGATCTTCGAGGTGGTCGCCTCGTGCTCCACGGTGGCGCTGGGGTTTTTCACCTCGATATAGGGGAAGGTGTGCGCGCCGCAGGTCTTGCCGATCAGCAGGCTGTCGCACTGGGTGTGGTTGCGCGCGCCGTCGGCGCCGGCGGCGACCTTCACCAGCCCGCGGTAGGTGTTCTGGCCGCGCCCGGCGCTGATGCCCTTGCTGACGATCTTCGACTTGGTGCGCTTGCCGATGTGCACCATCTTGGTGCCGGTGTCGGCCTGCTGGTAATGGTGGGTGAGCGCCACGCTGTGGAATTCGCCGGTGGAGTCGTCGCCGGTGAGGATGCAGCTGGGGTATTTCCAGGTGATCGCGCTGCCGGTCTCCACCTGCGTCCAGGTCACCTTGCTGCGCGCGCCGCGGCATTCGGCGCGCTTGGTGACGAAGTTGTAGATGCCGCCGACGCCGTTCTCATCGCCGGGGTACCAGTTCTGCACCGTCGAGTACTTGATCTCGGCGTCGTCCAGCGCCACCAGCTCGACCACCGCCGCGTGCAGCTGGTTCTCGTCGCGCATCGGCGCGGTGCAGCCCTCGAGGTAGGACACGTGGCCCTTGTCCTCGCAGATGATCAGGGTGCGCTCGAACTGGCCGGTGTGGCCGGCGTTGATGCGGAAGTAGGTGGAGAGCTCCATCGGGCAGCGCACGCCCTTGGGGATGTAGACGAAGCTGCCGTCGGAGAACACCGCCGAGTTGAGCGCGGCGAAGTAGTTGTCGCCCACCGGCACCACGGTGCCGAGGTATTTTTTCACCAGCTCCGGGTGGTTGAGGATGGCATCGCTCATCGAGGTGAAGATCACCCCGACCGCGGCCAGTTCCTTCTTGAAGGTGGTGCCCACGCTGACCGAGTCGAACACCGCGTCCACCGCCACCCCGGCCAGCTTGGCGCGCTCGTGCAGCGGCACGCCCAGCTTGTCGTAGGTGTCCAGCAGTTCCTTCGGCACCTCGTCCAGCGACTTGTACTTCGGGCCCTTGGGCGCGCTGTAGTAGCTCAGCGCCTGCAGGTCGATCGGGCCGATCGAAAGCTTCGCCCAGTCGGGCTGGTGCATGGTCAGGAAGTGGCGGTAGGCCTCCAGCCGCCACTGGGTCATCCATTCCGGCTCGTGCTTCTTGGCTGAAAGCGCGCGGATGATGTCCTCAGACAGGCCCGGCGGCAGCGAATCGGTTTCGATGTCGGTGATGAAGCCGGCGTCGTACTTGCGCCCCAGCTGGGCGTGGATTTCGGCGTTCTGCGGTTCGTTCATGGGGTGTTCCTCAGGCCGGCGCCAAGCGGGCGGCGATGCGCCCGCGCGCGGGTCG
>JAGWUF010000096.1 GCA_028868545.1 Lysobacteraceae bacterium
CGCAACCACCCCTTCGTGGATGGCAACAAGCGTACCGCCGCAGTGGCCTGCGAATTGTTCCTGGCTCTCAACGACGCCATCCTCGAAGCCAGCAACGTCGAGCTGTACCCGGTCTACCTCGCCCTCGCCGAAGGCAGCCTGTCCGAAGCCGAATTCGCCGACTGGCTGCGCCCGCGCCTGCAGCTGCGCCCGCGCGACGCAGTGCACGAGCCGAAGCGGCGCTATCGCTAGACGTTGGCGTGTCCAGGGGTGACGAACTTCCCCGTACCTGCATTCGATTCGGCGTCTTGCCCCAGTTCGATCACAAACGCCACCGGCGACCACGCCTCCTCATGCAAGGCATGGATGCGGGCATCCAGCACTTCGCCTTGATCCAGGCGGCTGGCAATCCCGGGGTTGTCCGCGCGCGGTACGTAGCCCAGCTTTTGCCCGCGCCAATCGATGCGTACCGCCAGCGGATCGTGGGGGTTGGCAGGCTCGCGCACCAAGGTCAGCGCATCGCCTTGACGCAGCGCGTGCAGCACCCGCGCACCCTGTCCGTACTGGAACCCGGCCACCTGGCCCACCGCCCGCACGGCGATGGGCCGTTGCCAATCCGCCTGCTTTTCGGCGTAGACCAGCACCTGCGCAAGTTCGGTACGCAGGCGCGCATCCAGTGTGCGCGCCGCCGGCACCTGCGCCGGTGCATGGTATGCGGGCCGTTTTTCCTGCGCGTCATGGGCCTGTTCCACGATGCGCTCGATCTGCACGGCCAGGGCATCGTCCTTGCGCGACAGCCAGGCAACCACGGCCTCGGCCAACGCCGCCATCGCCGCCGATGGCTCGGCATTGCCGGGCCCCGACAGCTGCAGGTTGCGGACAACGGAAGCAGACCCGAGCATCTCGATGCCAAGCTGCAACGTCGCCATCTCGCCATCAGGCGTTTCCAGATGCGCGATCCTGCTGCCATCGTACAGACACGTGTCCCAGTAATCGCCGACGCAGTGGACCATCGCCTCGCCTTCATCCAGCAACGCCTCCGCGTCCAGCAATTCCCGCGCGCTGCCCTGCGGCAATTGCACGCTGCCAAACAACGCCACCAGCGTCATGCCCGGCTGGGGCGCGGGCAACGGTCTGCTTGGCGGCGGACGCTGCACCACCACCGGCCGATGCCAACGGCGTGACGCCTCCAACAACGCGCGTGGCCCACGCCTGGCCAGCCACGCCAAGGCAAGCCGGTTGACATCCATCCCGGCCAGCGTGGCGGGCAGTCTTGCGGCCCTCAATGCGGCGTTCAGAAAATCGTGACAATCGCGAAACTCGCGTTGCAAGTTGGGTGCATCACGTTCAAGCGCATCCCAGACCGCATTCCAGCCCTGCGCGAATGGCCGCGCCAACCGCTGCACGTCGGCCCGCGACTGCAGCCGCGCAGGCATCGCATCCAGGCTGTCCAACCGCCGCGTCACATCCGCAGCTTGCGCGGGCCGTGCGTGGGCGGGGATGGCCTGCAGCAGCGCGATGACGGTTGCCGGCATGCCGCCGCGCGGCCAGGGCATGCGCCCCAGCGGGGCACGCACCAGGGCGCGATCCACGCGATAGGCTGCCGCGATCGCTCCGATCAAATCACGCCCGTGGTCGATCGCTTCCAGCAACCGCACGTCGTCACGCGCGGGCCTGCGCCCCTGCCTGGCCCCGCCCAGCATCCCGACGAATCCCGTCGGGTCATGCCACCTGCCATCAAGGTCGTCTTCACTGCCGAACATCTCCGGGCGTTCGAACGTCTGCAACAGCACCGGTGCCAGCCACGCGGGGAAGTTGGCCAGCGCCTGCAACCGCCGCGCACGCACCTGTGCGGGCACACGGATCAGCGTGTTGTAATTTTTCACCGCGCCAAAAAACACATTCGAGACCTCCAGCGCACCCAGGGCATCGAGCACTGCGGTATCCAGATGCGCCGCAAACGCACGGATGGCCCGCTGCACCGGGTGCCCCCAGGACACCGCCCAGCGCGGCAGCGGCACGATGGGGGCATGCGGCAAGGCGCGCACACCGTCCAGCTCCGGGTGCGCTGGAATCTCGCTGTCATCCCGCTTGCACAGCCGCACCAATTCCGGCAGCAGCGCATCGTTGCCCAGATGCCGCGCCGGCAGCAGCATCGCCCGCACCTGGCCATTGCCACGCAGCAGCCACAACCAGCAATGGTGCTGCGCATCGCTGCGCGAGAAAAAACAATGCGCGGGAATCCACACATGCGCACGCACGCCGGCGGCAGCCGCGCCCGGCAGGTTGGGTTCACAGGTCAGTTGGTGCATGGCCGCAGTCCACCGAGACGTGTCAGCCCGCATCCTTCAACAGCATCGTCTCACCGGCTGCGACGAAGCCGGGCCCTCAGCGCAAATAACCCGCGTCCACCAGTTCGCCCTCGGCATCGAACAGGTAGAAATCCCGTCCATCCAGGCCCACGAAACGCACATTCACACGAAACCGTGCCGCGTGTTCACGAATATCGGCTGGAACGGCAGGATCATCGATGTCCAGCACGCCGTCTTCATCCATTGCCGTCATCCGCCGCACCCAGCATGAACGCAGTCATCGACAGCGAACCAAAGCTGTAGCCGTCCACCAGCACGTCGGCGGGGCGGCCCGCCGCGGCGGACAAACCCGCGAGGTACAGCAGCGGCAGGAAGTGCTCGTCGGTGGGCACCGCCAGCCGGTAGTCGGGATGCGATGCCAGCGTGGCGATGGCGTGCGGGCGCTCGGCCATCAGCTGCCTGGCGTCGGTGTCGAAGCGCTGCGCCCAGTCGTAGCCGCCGTCCTGGTTCTTCCAGTCGATCGCGCGCAGGTTGTGCACCACGTTGCCGCTGCCCACGATCAACACGCCGTGCCGGCGCAGCGCCGCCAGCTTCGCACCCAGCGCCAGGTGCCAGTCCAGCGGCTTGCGCGCGTCCAGCGAGAGCTGCACCACCGGGATATCGGCCTCGGGAAAGGCGTGCACCAGCACCGACCAGGTGCCGTGATCCAGCCCCCAGGCCTCGCGGTCGGCGGCCACCACGAAGTCGGGCGACACCACGTCGGCGATTTCCTCGGCCAGCGCCGGCAGCCCCGGCGCCGGGTACTGCACGTCGAACAGCGCCTGCGGGAAGCCGTAGAAATCGTGGATGGTGCGCGGGCTCGGCATCGCGGTCACCGCCAGCGCATCCACGTGCCAGTGCGCGGAGATGGCGAGGATCGCGCGCGGCTTCGGCACCGCCGCGCCGAACGTGCGCCAGGCCTCGGTGAAGCGGTTGCGCTCCAGCGCGTTCATGGGGCTGCCGTGGCCGAGGAAGGCGGCGGGCATCAGGACGTTCGACATGACGTTCACCTGTCGCGGAAAGCCTCAGTCTGGACCCACGCAGCCACCAATGCGACACGCGGCATGCAACGCTGTGGTGCGGGCCTATTTGCGAATGCGCTGCCGGGCCGGGCCGCGTGCACGGTATGCCGGGCGCGGTTCCTGCACGCTGATGCGCTGCCACGGGTTGAACAGCGGTACGCCCAGGCCCTCGAAATCGGCCACGTTGCGGGTCACCACGGTCATGCCGTGCACCCGTGCAGTCGCGGCGATCAGGGCATCGCGCTCGGCGCGCGGATCGGGCACGTGCAGGCGTGCGCAGCAACGCGCCACCTCGGCATCGATGGCAAGCACCCGCCCGGAAAATTCGGGCAGCACCCGCGCCTCCAGCCAGCTGCGCAACACCGCCGCCTGTGCGGCATCGCGCCGCTCCACCCGCAGCACGCCCAGCTCCAATTCCAGCAAGGTGATGGCGGAAACGAAGCAGGCCGCACGCGGCACCTGCGCCTGCCAGCGGGCCACCTGCGCATCGGCGCGGCCCGCGCCCACCTTGCGCAATTCCGAAATCACGTTGGTGTCGAGCAGATACACGCGACTGCTCAGTCGAACGTCGCCGCCCGCACACCCAGCCGCAGCTTTGCCGGCAGGAAGCGCAGCTCGGCCACGCCCGGCAACGCCAGCGCCTCGCCCAGGGTGCCGCCCGCGCCGGTCAGCCGCTGGTAGTCCTCGATGCTCAGCAGCACATGCGCCGGCTTGCCGCGATCGGTAATGAACACCGGCCCGTCCTGCGCCGCCCGCTTGGCGCGGCCGATGTCCTGATTCAATTCGCGGCTGGAAAGAGTGGTGATGGACATGACGCAGCCCTCCGATGCTTTGTAGTTACATTACTACAATCCTGATTCGGATGCGTTTCCCCCCTTCGACGGGCGAACCGGGATGGAGGCGCGGCCCCTCAACCCACCAGCGCCTTCACGAACAGCGCCTTCACCCCGGCGGGGGTTTCCCGCTCCACCACGCTGAAGTGGCGCGGGTGCTTGCGCAGCAGGTCGCTGAGTTTCTTCTGCCCGTACAGGCGTGGATCGAAGTTGGGCTTGATCTTGTTGAGGTAGGCGCCCATCGCGCCCAGATGCGCCCAGCCCTCCTCGTCGGACGCCTCCTCGATGGCCTGCCGCAGCAGGCCCAGCGGCAGCGGCAGCGGCGCGGCTTTTGCGGGCGGCGGCACCGGCACCACCGGTGGCGGGGCTTCCTGCACGGGTGCGGGTGCCTTGGCCGCAGCCGGCTT
>JAGWUF010000045.1 GCA_028868545.1 Lysobacteraceae bacterium
CCGCTGCAGGGCCGCATCCGCACGGCGGGACGCGGCATCGACCCGCAAACCCACCTGGTTCCGGTACTGGTGGAGGTGCCCGCCGATGCCCGCCTGCAGCTGGGCGACGCCGTGGATGCACGCATCGAACTGGCCCCGTTCGACGCCTGGGCCGTTCCCCGCGCTGCCGTCCTGCAGGATGACAAGGGCGCGTATCTGTTCGTGGTGCGCGACGGGAAAGCCAGACGGATCCCGGTGACGGTACGGCAGCCCGAGGGCGATACGCTGGGGGTGGACGCCGCGCTGCCCGCACGGGCGGCGGTCATCGTCGACGGTGCCTACGAAGCCGAAGACGGCATGCCGGTACGCGAGGGCCAGCGATGACCACGGCTGCCGCGCAGGGCTGGTTCCATCGCCATCGCCGCTCGCTGCTGTTCCTGATCCTGGTGTTGGCCGTCGGCGGCATCGCCAGCGCCCTGCGGCTGCCGGTCGCGCTGTTCCCGGATGTGGCGTTCCCGCGCGTGCGGGTGGCGCTGGAGGCCGGCGACCAGCCCGCCGACCAGATGGTGGTCGGCATCACCCGGCCCATCGAAGACGCCATCCGCCACGTCCGCGGCGTGCGCGAATTGCGCTCCACCACCAGCCGCGGCAGCGCCGAAATCAACATCGGCTTCGACTGGGGCGCCGACATGGGACGCGCCCTGCTGGACGTGGACGCCGCCATCGCGCAGACCCTGCCCAGTCTGCCGCCGGGCGTGCAAACCGAAGCCATCCGCCTGGATCCCACGGTCTTCCCGATCCTCGCCTACAGCCTGAAATCCGGCAGCCTCTCGCCCGCCCAGCTGCGCGACACCGCGGAATACCAGCTCAAGCCCCTGCTGTCCGGCGTGAACGGGGTGGCGCGGGTGGATGTGCAGGGCGGCGCCATCGGCGAATTCCAGGTCGACGTGGACGCGGCGAAGCTGCGCGCCCAGGGGCTGGCCTTGGCCGACGTGAACCGCGCGGTGGCCAATGCCGCCACCTTGCAGGCCACCGGCCGGCTGCAGGATCACTACAAGCTGTACCTGCTGGTGGCGGACAACCAGCCGGCCAGCCTTGCCAGTCTTTCCGCAATTGTCTTGCGCGCCGATGCCCGCGGCGCGCTGCGGCTGGGCGACGTGGCGCAGGTGCGGATGGGCACGGCGCCGCAGTGGATCCGCGCCACCGCCGACGGCCAGGACGCGGTACTGCTGCTGGTCTACCAGCAGCCCGATGGCAACAGCGTGCAGGTCGCGCAGGCGGTCAAGCAGCGCCTGGCCGGGTTCGAGACCGGCAATGGCCGCACGCTGACGATCGCCAACTGGTACGACCAGACCCAGCTGGTGCTGGGCGCCGCCGGCAGCGTGCGCGACGCCATCCTGATCGGCATCGTGCTGGCCGGGCTGGTGCTGTTCCTGTTCTTGCGCAACCCCCGCATCATCCTGATCGCCCTGATCATCGTGCCGGCCACGCTGGCCATCACCGTGCTGCTGCTCGGCTTGCTGAAGATGAGCTTCAACATGATGACCCTGGGCGGCATGGCGGCGGCGGTGGGCCTGCTGATCGACGATGTCATCGTGATGCTGGAGCACATCATGCGGCGGGTGCACGACGGGCAGGCGGCGGTGGCGCAGCGGATCGCCGAGGCCGCCGCCGAGTTCACCCACCCCCTGACCGGCTCCAGCGCCGCCACCCTGGTGATCTTCCTGCCGCTGGCCTTCCTCGGCGGCGTGACCGGCGCCTTCTTCAAGGCGCTGTCGCTGACCATGGCCTGCGCGCTGCTGATTTCCTATCTGCTGACCTGGATCGCGGTACCGCTGCTGGCGCGCGGGCTGATCGACCCCGCGCACGCGCGCGAACGCCCTCCCGGCCGCGTCTCGCAATGGCTGACGGCCCGCCATGCCGGCGCCTTGCAGCAGTTGCTGCGCCGCCCGCTGTGGCTGCTGGCGTTCGCCCTGCCGCTGCTGTTGCTGGGCGGGTTCGCCTATCTGCAGGTGGGCAGCGGCTTCATGCCGGAAATGGACGAGGGTGGCTTCATCCTCGACTACCGTTCGCGCCCCGGCACCTCGCTGGAGGAAACCAACCGGCTGCTGCTGCAGGTCGAACGCATCGTGCGCGCCAATCCGCATGTGCGGTCCTATTCCCGACGCACCGGCCTGCAGCTGGGCGGCGGCCTTACCGAGGCCAACAACGGCGATTTCTTCATCCGGCTCAAGGACGGCAAGCGCCCGGCCACCCGCGAGGTGATGGAAACCATTCGCCAGCAGGCCAGCGCGCAGGTGCCGGGCCTGGACATCGACGTGGCGCAGTTGATGGAAGACCTGATCGGCGATTTGACCGAAGTGCCGCAGCCGATCGAGGTCAAGCTCTATTCGGACGACCCGGCCCAGCTGCTGGCCACCGCCGACAAGGTGGCCGCCGCCATCGGCAAGATCGACGGCGTGGTGGAAGTGCGGGACGGCATCAACCCGGCCGGCGATGCGCTCACCCTGCATACCGATACCGCCAAGGCCGCGCTGTACGGGCTGGACCCGGCGGCGGTGGCGCAGCAGGTGGCCGATGCCGTGGCCGGCAACGTGGCGGCGCAGCTTCCGCAGGGCCCGAAAATGGTCGGCGTGCGGGTCTGGCTGCCGCCGTCCGCGCGGGCGCAGATCGAGCAGCTGCAACAGTTGCTGCTGCGCAGCGGCGATGGGCGGCTGGTGCCGCTGTCCACCGTGGCCACCCTGGAGACCGTGCAGGGCCAGCCGGAAATCACCCGCGACAACCTCAAGCGCATGGTCGCGGTCACCGCTCGCATCGTCGGCCGCGACATGGGCTCCACCGTGGCCGACGTCAAGCAGGTGCTGGCACGGCCGGGCCTGCTGCCCACCGGCATGACGCACGCGCTTGGCGGCCTGTACGCGCAGCAGCAGACCGCCTTCCACGACCTCAGCCTGGTGCTGCTGGCCGCCATCGCGCTGGTGTTCGCGCTGCTGCTGTACCTCTACGAAAGCATCCGGGTGGCACTGGCCATCCTGGCCGCGCCACTGCTGTCGCTGCCGGCCGTGTTCATCGGCCTGTGGGTGACCGGCATCGAGCTGAACATCTCGGCGCTGATGGGCATGACCATGATCGTCGGCATCGTCACCGAGCTGTCGATTTTCTACTTCAGCGAAATGACCGAAGCCCGCCGGCACGCATCGCTGCACGCGGCCCTGCTGCATGCCGGCCAGCACCGCATGCGCCCGATCCTGATGTCCACGCTGGCCGCCATCCTGACCCTGCTGCCGCTGGCGCTGGCCATCGGCCAGGGCTCGCAGATGCAGCAGCCGCTGGCGGTCGCCATCATCGCCGGCCTGCTGGTGGCGGTGCCGCTGGTGCTGCTGGTGATGCCGGCGCTGTACGCGGCGATGCAGCACCGCCACATGGACTGAGCGCTTACAGCGCCGCGGTCACCACGATCTCCACCTTCCAGCCCGGATCGGCCAGCCTGGCCTCCACGGTGGCGCGGGCCGGGGCCTGGCCGGGTACCACCCACGCATCCCACGCCCGGTTCATGCCGGCGAAATCGGCGATGTCGGCCAGGAAAATCTGCGCGCGCAGGATCCGGGTCTTGTCGCTGCCGGCCTGCGCCAGCAGCGCGTCGATGGCTTCCAGCACCTCGCGGGTCTGGGTTTCGATGTCGGCACCCGCAGTCTCCGGCACCTGCCCGGCGAGGTAGGCAATGCCGCCGTGGATGCAGGCTTCGGACATGCGCGGGCCGGCGTCGATGCGTTGGATCATGGGAGCTTCTTTCGATGGGGGGGAAGGCACCTTCACCCAGCATTGCGAAACGCGCAAGTCCCGCGCCGCCGGCATCAGTCCTCGGCGTCTTCGTCCGCGTCACGCAGATCGCCGGGGTCGACGTCGTAATCGAGCAGCTCGCCCGGCACGCAGTCCAGCGCCGCGCACAAGCGCGCCAGCGTGCGGAAGCGAATGCCCTTGACCTTGCCGCTGCGAAACAGCGACATCTGGGTTTCGCTGATGCCCACCGTGGCCGCCAGTTCGCGCGCGGTCATGCCGCGTTTGGCCAGCATCGCGTCCAGCGTGATCCGCACCGGCATCAGACGATCTCGTCCAGTTCGGCCTGCAGCGCCCGCGCGCTGTCGACCACCCGCGCCAGCAGCACCAGCGCCGCACCGACCACGCCCAGCACGATCCCGGACAGGTCGAAATAGGCCAACCCGCCGTGCCCGCCCACGATCAGCCGCGACAGGTTGGTGATGGCGAACACGCTGAGCAGCGCGCCCACCAGCACGCCCACGCCGATGTGACGGATCGCCCGCGCCACCGCGGCGTGGAACAACCGGCCCGCGGCCAGATCGCCCAGCGCCCGCTGCACCGCCCATAGCGCCCACAGATAGCCGAGGCCGGGCGAGAGCCGTACCAGCATCAGCAGTCGCTGGTCGCTCGCCTCGACGTTCGCAGCGCCCATCCACGGCAGCGTGCTGGCGCCCAGACCCAGCAACAGCGCCAGTCCGGCGAACACCACCAGGGTGGCAGCGCGCAGCCAGCGGCAGTGGCTGCGGAAACGGTCGGGAAGCGCCATCGGGCAGGCCCTCTGAAGAATCGTGACTTTAAGCTTGACTTAAATTTCGTTCCGTGTAAAAACTTTATGCGAGAGTTAAATCACGGAGCCCCACACCGTCATGCCATCCGCCATCGAAACCCGCGGCCTGAGCCGCCGCTTCGGCGACCGCCCCGCGGTCGACCGCGTCAGCATGCACGTGCCGGAACGCAGCATCTACGGCTTCCTCGGCCGCAACGGCGCCGGCAAGACCACCACCATCCGGCTGCTGCTGGGCCTGCTGCGCGCCGACGCCGGCAGCGCGCACATCGCCGGGATCGACGTGGCCCGCGACCGCATCGCCGCCGCGCGCAAGGTCGGCGCGCTGCTGGAGGCGCAGGGCTTCTACACCCACCTCACCGGCCGCGAGAACCTTGACCTCAGCCGCCGCCTGCTCGGCCTGCCCGCCACCGAAATCGACCGCGTGCTGGAGATCATGGAGATGACCGCGCACGCCGGCCGCCGCGTCGCCGACTATTCGCTGGGCATGCGCCAGCGCCTCGGGCTGGCGCGGGCGATGTTGGGCGCGCCGCCGGTGCTGGTGCTGGACGAACCCAGCAACGGCCTCGACCCGGAAGGCATCGCCGACATGCGCCGGTTCCTGCGCGCACTGCCCGAGCGCGCCAACGCCACCGTGCTGCTATCCAGCCATCTGCTCGGCGAGATCGAACAGACCGCCACCCACGTCGGCATCCTCAGCCATGGCCGGCTGGTGCTGGAAGGCGCGCTGGCCGAGCTGAAGGCGGGGCTGGCCAGCGAAGTGCTGATCGAAACCGACACCCCCGAACGCGCCGTCGACATCGCCCGCGCCCACGGCTTCGATGTCGTCCGCGAGCACGACGCGCTGATCGCCCGCTTCGGCCCCGAGGCCGACACCCGCCACGCCACCGCCGCGCTGAACCGGGTGCTGTGCATCGCCGGCGGCGTGCGCATCCATGCGCTGGCCCCGCGCCAGCGTTCGCTGGAAACCCTGTACCGGCAGGCCGCGCACACTGCCGCGCCGGCCGCCCTGTCCGCATGCACACGATGACGACGATGACCACGCTTTCCCGCACGCCGCGTTTCACCACCGCACTCGCGGTGGAAGCCCACAAACTGCGCCGCTCGCTGGCCTTGCTGCTCGCAACGGTCGCGCCGCTGCTGATCGCGGTGTTCGTGTTTTTCAACCTGCTGCGCGGGGAGAAGCCCGCGCCGTGGACGATGTCGCTGCAATTCTCGGCGGCGATCTGGGCGTTCTTCATGCTGCCGATGAGCGTCACCGCGCTGACCGCGCTGGTGGCGCAGACCGAGCACGGCCCGCGCGCGTGGGACCACCTGCGCGCGCTGCCGCTGCCGCGCTGGCACCTGTACGCGGCGAAGGCGGTCTGCGTGCTGGCGCTGGTCGCGGCGATGAGCCTGCTGCTGGCCGCGCTGGTGCCGCTTGCGGTGGCCGCTGCCGGCAGCGTCAAGCCGACCGTCGCCGCCAGCGGCGCGGCGGACTTCGCCGGCTACCTGCGCCTGCTGGGCCGCATCTTCCTCGCCGCGTGGCTGCTGGTCGCGGTGCAGCTGTGGATCGCGCTGCGCTGGGCCAGCTTCGTGCCGGCGCTGGCCACCGGGATCGCCGGGACCTTCTTCGCAGTGGTCGCCACCTCGGCCAAGGTGGGCGTGGCGATGCCCTGGCAGATCCCGGTCAACCAGCTGGCCAGCGACCCGGCCCGCGCCGATCTGGCGCTGGCGCTGGGCCTGGCCGGCGGAATGGTCTGCTTCGCACTGATGCTGTGGCGGATGGGCCAGCGCGAAATGCCGGCTTGATCCCCCTGCCTGTCCGCGCTGGCGCTCAGCGATGCGCCAGCGCGAACTCCAGCGCCGCGCGCACCGCCGCTGCCTGCGCATCGTTGCACTGCTGCGGGTTGGCGCGCGGGCTGTCGGGATAGACCTCGGTGGTGGTGACGAAGCGCGCGTCGGTGATGCCGGCGCACAGGCCGAGCGCGCGGCAGTCGTATTCGATCACGCCCGGCGCGACCACCGGTGAGCCGATGATGGTGCCGTCCGGGTCGGCCGGCGCGATGTGGGTGACCTTCGCCACCGCGGCGTTGATCGCCTGCTGGAAGGCCGGCTGCGGGCGCGCGCTGTCGGCGCACAGGTAGAAACCGTCGGGGATCGTGCCGGGCTCGAACGGCTTGCCGTCGCGCGCGGCCAGCGCCGGGCGGAACTCGGCTTCGTCGGAATCGGTGGTTTCGTGCAGGTCGATGTGCACCAGCACGCGATCGCCCAGCGAACGCAGCAGCGCCCACAGCGCGGCCGATTCGGCGGCCGGGCTGGCGGCACGGAAGTTGCGGTTGGGGTCCAGCGCCTGCGGGTTCCAGCGCTGGATGCGCTCATAGGCCCACGGCGAGACACACGGAACGATCAGCACGTTCAAGCGGCCTTCGAACGCCGCCGCATGCTGCTGCGCGAACAGCAATGCGCCATGCACGCCGCTGGTTTCGTAACCGTGCACGCCGCCGGTGACCAGTGCCACCGGCAAGCCGTCGTCCCAGTATTTGCCGCGCAGCGCAAGCAGCGGGTAGCGGCCATCCTCGCCGCAGTCCAGTTCGCCGTATTGCAGCACCCGGAAGACGTCCAGCAACGCGTGGATCTTCGTCACCACCTCATCGGCATGGCTGCGCTGCTTGTGCTGGCGCGCGCGCCACTGCGCTCTCTCGGTATCCGTCCACGGCTGGCCGGGGGTACCCAGCGGCTGGAAAGTCTGGGGGATCATGCGGGCTCCGACGTATGCTTTCGTGGCGACACGGGGCCGCCACTCTAGCACCGCCTTGCACCGTTCCCGGGGCTTACGAACGGATGGGCAGCAACCGGATTTCGACCCGGCGATTGCGCGCGCGTCCCTGCTCGGTGGTGTTTTCGGCAATCGGGGCACGCATGCCCAGCCCGATCACTTCCAACCGCTCACGCTGCACGCCCTGCGCCTGCAGATAGCTGGCCACCGACTGCGCACGCTGTTCGGAAATGCGCTGGTTCACCGCCTCGCTGCCGATGTTGTCGGTGTGGCCGCTGACCTCGACGATGGTCTGGTTGTACTCGCGCAGGGTGCCGGCCACCGTCGACAGGGACGGATAGAACTGCGGTTTGATGTCGGTGCGGTTGAAGTCGAAGGTGACGCCATCGGGCAGGTTGAGCTTGATGACATCGCCGTCGCGGCTGACGTCGATCCCGGTGCCGGCGGTTTCACGGCGCAGTTCGGCTTCCTGCTTGTCCTGATAGTTGCCGATCGCGCCGCCAGCCAGTGCGCCGATACCCGCGCCCACCATCGCATGCTGGCGACGCTCCACCGCACTGTCGCCACTGAGCAGGCCCATCGCGGTGCCGATGGCGGCGCCGATCAGCGCGCCTTTCTTGGCGCGGGCATGGTCATCGACACCATTGCCGCCGTCATAGGTGGCGCAGCCGCTGGTGAAAGCCGCCAGGCAGGTGGCCAGCACCGCCAGTTTGAATCCGTGGGTACGCAACATGTGATGCTCCTTTCGAGAGGTTGGCCTGAACCCGCTCAGGCTAGCGCGCAGGGTCTTGCCCGCAGGTGAACAAGCCGGCCCGGCATAGGCCGGGCTGAATCCGGGCCCTGCCGGCTTCCGTGGGTGCCGTCACGGCCCGCCATGACCTTCATCCGTGGTGCGCAGCGCCTGCCCTGCTAGGCTGCAGGGCATCCTTTTCGAACGCTGGATCCTGCCCATGTGCAAGCGCAGTTGTCTGATGGCGGCATTGGCGATGGCGACGGTGGCATTGGCAAGTGCCGCAGCACCCACCTTCGCGGCCGATGCCGGCACCACCGCGCCCCTGCCGAAACAAGCGGTGCCGGAGGCCCTCGACATGCTGCGCCATGCAGTGGCGTTCCAGACCGTGGCCGGCAAGGACCAGGTACCCGCCTTTGCGCGCTATCTGGCCGACAAGCTGGAATCCGCCGGGTTTGCCCGCTCCGACATCGAGATCCTGCCGGTGGCACGCACGGCGGCACTGGTGGTGCGCTATCCAGGCCGTGACGCCAACCTCAAGCCGATCCTGATTTCCGGGCACATGGACGTGGTGGCCGCCAACCCCGCGGACTGGGAACGCGATCCGTTCCAGTTGGTCGAGGAAAACGGCTATCTGTATGGCCGCGGCGTGGCCGACATGAAAGCCGGCATCGTCACCGTGGTGGCCACCTTCATGCGCCTGAAGCGCGAAGGCTTCGTGCCCCGGCGCGGGATGCTGCTGGTGTTCTCGGGCGATGAGGAAACCGAGATGGCTTCCACCCGCGAACTGGCCAGGCGTTATCACGATGCCGAATTCCTGCTCAATGCCGATGCCGGCGGCGGCACTTTCGATGCCGCGCTGAAACCGGTCACCTTCGAAATCCAGGCGGCGGAAAAGACCTATGCCGATTTCGAACTGGAAGCCACTTCGCCGGGCGGGCATTCCAGTGCCCCCACGCCGGACAATGCGATCTACCGGCTGTCCAGGGCCCTGACCCTGCTTGCGGCCCATCAATTCCCGGTGCAGTACAACGAGATCACGCTGGCCTCGCTGAAGGATGCCGGTGAGCACGACAGCGGCCCGCTGGCCGAGGCCATGCGCCAATTCGCCGCGGATCCGGGGGATGCCAAGGCCGCGGCGGTGATTTCCGCCAACCCGGCCTATGTCGGCCAGCTGCGCACCACCTGCGTGGCCACCACGCTGGCCGGCGGGCATGCACTGAACGCGCTGCCGCAGCGGGCCACGGCCAACATCAATTGCCGCATCTTCCCCGGCATGTCGGTGGCATCGGTGCGCGAAACCCTGGCGCAAGTGATTGCCGACCCGACGGTGGCGATCACGGTGCAACCGCCGCCGCCCGCCGAAGGCCCGGCCTCACCCCTGCGCAAGGACGTGATCGATGCCGTCAGTGCCAGCCTGCACGCGAAGTATCCCCGCCTTGGCGTGGTGCCGGGGATGTCTTCCGGCGCCACCGACAGCATGTATTTCCGCATCGCCGGGGTACCGAGCTATGGCGTGTCCCCGGACTTCGCCAAACCCAACGACACCTTCGCCCATGGCCGCAATGAAAAATTGCTGGCCTCCAACATCCCGTGGGCCTTGCGCTACTGGCACAGCCTGCTGCGCCGGCTTTCCCGGTGACGGTGTCGCAACACCGTCAGGCGGGGCTGCCCTCCAGCATGGCCGCGGCCGCGGCCGCATCCAGCCGCGTATCCCAACTGCCCATCATCGCCAGGTACAGCAGCTTGTCGAATTCTTCGCCAAAGCGGCGCACCACCGCGTCCGGGTCGGGAAGCAGGCGGGCGTCGGCAATCAAGCCGAAGTGCACCTTGCCGCGATAGCTCAGGATCGACAGCCCCAGCCCGATCGAGCCGGTCTGCGGCACCCAGAACATCATCTCGCGCAGCTCGCAGCCGGCCATGTACAAGGGCTGCTGCGGCCCCGGCACATTGGTGGCCACCGCGCTGGCCTTGCGGCTGAACATTTCCAGCGCCAGCTCCTGCACCGGCGTGGGTGCGATGCCCAGCGCCGCCAGCAGGCCATAGGCCACGATGGCCTGGCGCGAATGCTTGAGCTGGTGCATGCAGCCGGCCACCCGTTCCAGTCGGCGCAGCGGATTGTCTTCCCCGACCGGCAATTCCAGAAACACCAGGCCGAAATGGTTGCCGAGCTTCTTCGCATGCTCCAGCGGGCGCAGGTTGACCGGCACGGTGGCACGCAAGGTCATCCCGTCCAGTGCTTCGCCGCGCTCTTGCATGTAGCCGCGCAAGGCGCCGGCGGCGGCGGCCATCAGCACGTCGTTGACGGTGCAATCGCAGGCACGCCCCACCGCCTTCACTTCCTCCAGATCCAGCGGTTCGGCCCAGGCCACCCGCTTGCTCACGCCCAGCCGCCCGCGCAGCAGCGACGGCGGGTCGTCCGGCAGTGCCAGCGCATGCACCAGTTCCTTGGCGATATCGCCGCCCTCCTTCGCCAGCAGCGCCGCCAGAGACGGGTCCTGCACCAGCGCCATGCCCTGCTCCAGTGCCTTGCCGCCCAGCTTCATGTAGCGTTCCACCGCACCGACGCGCTGCGCCACCTTGGCGCCCTCGTGCTTGAGCCAGGCCTTGTCCAGCCGCGAGGCCGGCGACGGTTCGCGGCTGGTATCGGTGAGTGACAACAGAACCTGCACCAGCGCGATGCCGTCGGCATAGCAATGGTGGATGCGCGCCACCAGCGCCGAGCCGCCCTGGTAGCGCTCCACCAGATGGAATTGCCACAGCGGCTTGGAGGGATCCAGCGGGCTGGAGGCGAGATTGCTGACGAAGCGTTCCAGCGCACGCTTCTCCGACGCCTTGCCGGGCCGCCCGGGCAAGCCGGACAGGCGCACATGCCAGTCGAGGTCGAAATGCGCGTCCTCCACCCACTGCGCCCCGGTGGCACCGTCGACGGGCTTTTGCCGGAACCGCGCATAGCTCATGAACCGCTGCTGGATGACCTTCTTCAATTGCGGCAGCGACATCGCATCGTCGAACATCAACACGCCGGTGATCATCATCGGGTTGGTGGGCCGTTCCATCCGCAGCCAGGCGGTGTCCACCTTCGACATCGCTTCCCGCCTGGGGCGACGCCCACCCTCGCCGGCCGCCTGCTTCAGACGTGGTTTGGATGCAGACCTGGAGGCGGGCTTCGATACGGGCGTGTTTGCAGTCATCCGGAAGTTCCCCTTGCGTGTCCGGCGAGTGAATCACGCGCCTGCCACAGGGTCAACGCGCCACCTGCCCGCCGATGTATTCGCGCGGAATGCGCTCGTTGAAGCGGGTCAGGACTTCGTAGCCGATGGTGTCGGCCCAGGCCGCCACGTCCTCCACCGTGAGGCTCAGCTCTCCCTGCTGGCCGATCAACACCACATCGTCCTCGACGTAGGCGCTGCCGTGCGGCCCCAGATCCACCATGAACTGATCCATGCACAGCCGACCGACGATGGGCCGGCGCTCGCCGCGAATCAGCACTTCGCCGCGATTGGACAGCGCACGCGGGTAACCGTCACCGTAGCCGATCGGCACGGTGATCACATGGGTATCTTCCGCCGGGGCCCAGGTGGCGCCGTAACTGACCGGGTTGCCGGCTTTCACCACCTTGAAATAAACCACTTGCGAAACCAGCGACAACGCCGGCCGCAATTCCACGCTGCGGTGTGCGTCCGGATCGGGCAGCACGCCGTACAGCATGATCCCGGGCCGCACCATGTCCAGCCACGTCTGCGGGAAATGCAGCACGCCGCCGGAATTGGCCAGGTGCCGGATCGGCATCGGCGCACCGATCCGATCGAAATGCGCGCAGGCCGTCTGGAAGCGCTCCAGCTGCGCCAGGGTCATGGCGGAAGCGGGGTCATCGGCGCAGGCCAGATGCGAGTACACCCCCTTCACCACGCACCATGTGGAGGCGGCGGCGGCCTCGATGAACGGCCCGCAGGAGTAACTGTGCACGCCGATGCGTTCCATCCCGGTGTCGATCTTCAGATGGATCACCGCCTTGCGGCCCAACCGCTCGGCAGCGGCCTCGACCTTGCGCAACTTGTCCAGCGACGACACGGTGATTTCCAGATCATGCTGGATCAACTGCGTCACCTGCCGACCCAGGATCCCGCCCAGCACCAGCACCGGCACGGTGATGCCGGCGCGGCGCAAGGTCAGGGCTTCCTCGACCACCGCCACCCCGAACTGCTTCACCCCCTGTGCCTGCAGGTAATGCGCCACCGGCACCAGCCCGTGCCCGTAGGCGTTGGCCTTCACGATCGCCATCACCGGCACCCCCACATGCGACCGGATCGCCTGCAGGTTGTGTCCCAGTGCATCCAGGTCGACCACGATCCGGGTCGGCCGCTGGCTCATTGTTTCGCTCATGCAGTCAAACCTACTCGTAGCTGCCCACCGCATCGTGCGCCAGGTTGTCGAAGCGGGTGTATTCGCCGAAGAATTTCAACTTGAAGCTGCCGGTGGGGCCGTTGCGCTGCTTGCCGATGATGATTTCGGCCAGGCCCTTGTCCGGCGAGTTTTCCTTGTTGTAGTACTCGTCGCGGTAGATGAACACGATCATGTCCGCGTCCTGCTCGATGGCGCCGGATTCACGCAGGTCGGCCATCACCGGGCGCTTGTCGGTGCGCGTTTCCAGCGAACGGTTGAGCTGGCTCAGCGCGATCACCGGCACGTTCAATTCCTTGGCCAGGCCCTTCAGCGAGCGGCTGATTTCCGAAATCTCGGTGGCACGGTTTTCGTTGTTGCCCGGTACCGCCATCAATTGCAGGTAGTCGATCACGATCAAACCCAAGTCGTGCTCGCGCTTGAGCCGGCGCGCCTTGGCACGCAGCACCTCCGGCGACAGGCCGGGGGTGTCGTCGATGAAGATCTTGACCCCGCTCATCTGCGCGATGGCACCGGTGACCCGGCTCCAGTCCTCGTCCTCCAGATCGCCGGTGCGCAGACGGGTGGCATTGACCCGGCCCAGCGAGGAGATCAGGCGCAGCGCCAGCTGCGAGGCCGACATTTCCATCGAGAACACCGCCACCGCCTTCTTCGACTTGAGCGCCCCGTATTCGGCGATGTTCAGTGCAAACGTGGTCTTGCCCATCGCCGGACGCGCCGCCAGGATCACCAGATCGGTGGGTTGCAGGCCGGCGGTCATGCTGTCGAATTCGGTGTAACCGGTGGGCAGGCCGGTCACGCCGCTGCCATTCTGGGCCCGGGTCTGCAGCACCTCGAACGCCTCCTGCAGGGCGGTCTTGATCCTGGTGAAATCCTGCTTGCCGCGTGAATGGCCTTCGGCGATCGAGAACACGGCGGCTTCGGCCTGCGCCAGCAGTTCGCCGGAGTCGCGCCCTTCCGGCTGGAAGCCGTCATTGACGATGGTGGTGCCGATTTCGATCAGGCGGCGCTGCACCGCCTTGTCGCGCACGATCTCGGCATAGGCCTTGATGTTGGCAGCGCTGGGCGTGCTGGCGGCCAGCTCCACCAGATAGGCACCGCCGGCGACCTGCTCGGCGATGCCTTGCGAATCGAACCATTCGCCCACCGTCACCGCATCGCAGGGGCGGTTTTTTTCGACCAGCTCGCGCACCGCTCGATAGATCAGCTGGTGGTCGCGGCGATAGAAATCCTCTTCCACCAGCTGATCGGCCACGCGGTCGAATGCGTTGGGGTCGAGCATCAGCCCGCCCAGCACCGCCTGTTCGGCGTCGATCGACTGCGGCGGCACCCGCAGCTGATCCACCCGCTGCTCGCTGCGGGTCTGGAAACTGGCATCGGAACGGAATCCCTGCCGTGCGCTCATGGGCGGTGTTGCTCCCTCTGGCCCGGCATCGCGGGGCATTCGTGATGGTTTGCTGGAATCGATCATCGTAGTCGCAAGTGGCGGCAAGCGTTGCAGACAACCCTGTGGATAACCGGTGGGCATCTCACCCGCTGCGACTGCAAAAAAAACGGGCACCTTGCGGCGCCCGTTTCGTTGCTGCCTGGAACGCCGCGGGATTACGCGGCTTCGGCCACCACCACCACCTTGACCGTGGTGTTGACGTCGGCGTGCAGGTGCACGTGCACTTCGAACTCGCCGGTGTGGCGCAGCGGGCCTTCGCCCATCACCACCTCGGACTTGTTCACGTCCACGCCGGTCTGGCGGGTCAGCGCCTCGGCGATTTCACGCGGGCCCACCGAGCCGTACAGCTTGCCTTCGGTGGAGGCATTGGCAGCCACGGTCACGCTGACATCGGTCAGCTTGGCCTGGCGGCCATTGGCCGCATCCAGCGAAGCGGCGGCCTTGGCTTCGTACTCGGCACGCTTGGCCTCGAACTCGGCCAGGTTGACCGCCGTGGCCGGCACGGCCTTGCCCTGCGGCACCAGGAAATTGCGGCCGTAGCCCGGCTTCACGTCGACCTTGTCGCCCAGGTTGCCGAGGTTGGTCACTTTCTGCAGAAGGATCAGTTGCATGATGTTGCTCCGTATTCGTTAGCGATGCCCGGGCACCGCAACGGTTGCTGTCCGAATGGACGGGTTTGACTCAACGAAGGGACAAGCGCAGCGCTTAGACGTTGTGGTTGTCGGTGTAGGGAATCAGGGCCAGAAAACGGGCGCGCTTGACCGCGGCCTGCAGCTGACGCTGGTAACGCGACTTGGTGCCGGTGATGCGGCTGGGCACGATCTTGCCGGTTTCGGTCAGGTACTGGCGCAGGGTGTTGAGATCCTTGTAGTCGATCTCGGTCACGCCTTCGGCGGTGAACTTGCAGAATTTGCGGCGACGGAAGAACTTGGACATGGTGTGCTCCTTGGATGACGGACTTAGGCGGCTTCGGCGCTGTCGGAATCGCCAGTGCCCACGGCACTGTCGCTCTCGTCGTCACGACGACGACGCTCGCCACGCTCGGGCTTGTCGGCCTTCTCGTCCTTGTTCTTCATGATCAGGGACTGCTCGGTCACCGCGTCATCGCGGCGCATCACCAGATGGCGCAGGATGGCATCGTTGAAGCGGAAGCCATCGACCATTTCGTCCAGCACAGGCTGCTCGGCTTCGATGTTGAGCAACACGTAGTGGGCCTTGACCAGGTTCTGGATCGGGTAGGCCAGCTGACGACGGCCCCAGTCTTCCAGACGATGGATCTTGCCGTTGCCGGCTTCGATCGCGCTCTTGTAGCGCTCGATCATCGCCGGAACCTGCTCGCTCTGATCCGGATGGACCAGGAACACGATTTCATAATGACGCATGGTGGTTTCCTCATGGATGTCGCCGGCACGATGCCGGTCGATCAGCCCTCGGCCACTTGCAGGCGGGGCCGGCAAGCGCGTTCGGGCGAGTCTCCCTCGACGGGAGCCGGCCATTATGCGCAATCCGCAGAACAATCGCAAATTCAAGGCCTTGCGCACCCTTCCCGACCGCACGGGCAGTGACGCCCGGCCACCGGCACAGGTAAGCTGTGCGGATGCAACGCTTCGGCCATGTCATCGCCGCCACCCGCGGTGAAGCGACCAGCACGCGCTGGCTGCCGGTGTTCGATCCTGCCCATGCGCAACCGTATGCCGAAGTTGCCGATGGCGATACCCGCACGCTGGAGGCCGCCGTCGCCGCCGCAAACAGGGCGGCGCCGGCCTGGGCCGCGCTGCGCCCCAGTGAACGTGCGCGCCATCTGGAGCGGCTGGCCGATGCGCTGGAAGCGCGCCTCGACGACTTTGCCCATGCCGAAGCCATCGACGCCGGCAAGCCGCTGGCGCTGGCGCGCGACATCGAAATCCCGCGCGCGATCGCCAACCTGCGCTTCTTCGCCCACGCCGCCACCCAGTTCGCCAGCGAATCCCACCACGGCGAGGCCGGCCTGAACTACACCCTGCGCCTGCCGCTGGGCGTGGTCGGCTGCATCAGCCCGTGGAACCTGCCGCTGTACCTGTTCACCTGGAAGATCGCACCGGCGCTGGCCGCCGGCAATGCGGTGGTGGGCAAACCTTCGGAAATCACCCCCGCCACCGCGACGATGCTGGGCGAACTGGCGCTGGAGGTCGGCCTGCCGCCGGGTGTGCTCAACATCGTCCATGGGCTGGGGCCGAAGGTCGGCGAAACGCTGGTTGCGCACCCGCAGGTGAAAGCGATCTCGTTCACCGGCAGCACCGCGGTGGGCCGGCGCATCGCCGGCATCGCCGGGCCGCTGCTGAAGAAGGTCTCGCTGGAGCTGGGCGGCAAGAACGCCACGCTGGTGTTCGCCGACAGCGACTGGCGCGAACACCTCGACACGCTGGTGCGCAGCGCATTCCAGAACAGCGGGCAGATCTGCCTGTGCGGCTCGCGGTTGCTGGTCGAGCGCGGCATCTACGGCGAATTCCGCGACGCCTTCGTCGAGCATGCCAGCGCGCTGCGCCTGGGTGCACCGCTGGACGCCGGCACCCAGCTCGGCCCGATGGTGTCGCAGGCGCATTTCGACAAGGTGCAAGGCTGCATCGAACGCGCCCGCGCCGAAGGCGGCCACGTACTCTGCGGCGGCACCGCGCTGGATCGCCACGGCTGGTTCATCGCACCCACCGTGATCGAAGGCCTGGGCCCGGACTGCGCGAGCAACCGCGAGGAAATCTTCGGCCCGGTGGCGACCTTGCAAGCCTTCGATGACGACGCCGAAGCGCTGGCGCTGGCAAATGCCAGCGACTACGGCCTGTCTGCCAGCGTGTGGACGCGCGACCTGACCCGCGCGCACCGCTTCGCCGCGCAGCTGCGCACCGGCATCGTCTGG
Organism: Lysobacteraceae bacterium; assembly: GCA_028868545.1. GTDB lineage: Bacteria > Pseudomonadota > Gammaproteobacteria > Xanthomonadales > Xanthomonadaceae > Thermomonas. The sequence goes on from JAGWUF010000045.1 coordinate 16,812, forward strand.
ATCAACAGCTGGATGCTGCGCGACCTGCGCACGCCGTTCGGCGGCAGCGGCGCGTCCGGGCTGGGTCGCGAAGGCGGGCTGGAAGCGATGCGCTTCTTCACCGAACCGCGCAATGTGGGCATCGCCCTGCCCCCCATTTCCCCACAAGGCACCCCATGAAAAAAGAACTCGACACGCTGCTGCGCAACAACCAGGAATGGGCCGAGCGCGTGACACGCGAAGACCCGGCGTTCTTCGAACAGTTGTCGAAGCAGCAGGCACCCAAGTACCTGTGGATCGGCTGTTCGGACTCGCGGGTACCGGCCAACCAGGTCATGGGACTGGCGCCCGGCGAGGTGTTCGTTCACCGCAACATCGCCAACGTGATGGTGCATACCGACCTCAACTGCATGTCCACCATCCAGTTCGCGGTGGACGTGCTCAAGGTGCGACACATTCTGGTGGTGGGCCACTACGGTTGCGGCGGCGTGGGTGCGGCGCTGCATGGCACCCGGTTGGGGCTGGTGGACAACTGGATCCGCCACGTCGGCGACGTTGCCCAGAAGCATGCGGCGCTGCTCGACCATCTGCCGATGGAACAGCGCCACGACGCGCTGTGCGAACTCAACGCCATCGAGCAGGCAGAGAACGTCTGCCTGACCACCGTGATCCAGGATGCCTGGGCACGCGGCCAGCAATTGGCCGTGCACGGCTGGGTCTACAGTCTGGCCGATGGCAAGGTGCGCGAGTTGGGCATGGACGTGGATTCGCGGGACGCGCTGGAACCCGTCTACGCCTGGGCCGTGGCCGGCGTCGGCGAACGCCGCGGTATCGGCAAATGAACAGTCTTCAATGAGCAGTCTCCGATGAGCAGTATCCACGCCGGCGCAGCACCCAAAGCGGTGGGCCACTACCCGCATGCGCGCCGCGTGGGCGGGCTGTTGTTCCTGTCCGGGATCGGCCCGCGCAGCCCCATCGATAATTCCATCCCCGGCAATGACTACTTCGCCGATGGCCGCGTGCGCAGCCACGACATCGAAGCGCAGGCGCGCGCGGTGCTGGCGAACGTGCGCGCGGTACTGGCCGCCAGCGGCGCACGCTGGGAGGATCTGGTCGACGTGACCGTGTTCCTCACCGACATGACACGCGATTTCAAGGCCTTCAATGCCATCTGGGCCGAATACTTTCCGGACGCCGCCAGCGCGCCCTGCCGCACCACCGTCGGCATCGCCGCACTGCCCACGCCGATCGCCATCGAACTGAAGTGCATCGCCCGCATCGAGGATTGAAACCACCATGCTGCCCGCCGCCTTCAACCTGCACACCTGGATCGAGGAACACCGCCACCTGCTGCAGCCGCCGGTCGGCAACAAGTGCATCGTGCAGGACGACTTCATCGTGATGATCGTCGGCGGGCCGAACGCGCGCACCGACTACCACTTCGAGGACGGCCCGGAATGGTTCTTCCAGCTGGAAGGCGAGATGGTGCTGCGGGTGCAGGAGGATTTCGACGGCAAGCGCGGCACGCTGCGCGACATCCCGATCCGCGCTGGCGAGATCTTCTACCTGCCGCCGCGGGTGCCGCATTCGCCGCAGCGCATGGCCGGTTCGGTGGGGCTGGTGATCGAGCGCAGGCGCCTGCCGCACGAGGACGATGCGCTGATGTGGTTCTGCGTGGCCTGCAACCACCGGCTGTATGCGGAATTCTTCCACCTGATCGACATCGAGCAGGATTTCTTCCGGGTATTCGAGACGTTCTACCGCGACGACCACCTGCGCACCTGCAGGCAGTGCGGCACGCTCAATCCAAGGCCGGGGCGGTACGAACAGCCGGCGGAGTAGATCCAGCGCCGCCCTGGGTTATTACACCGCCGAGGTCACTCGACCCAGTGCGTCGTGGCCGATCCACACCCCGGTGGTCGGGTTGCTGCTGCCCGAAGGGTACGACTGGAACGTCACCCGCCCGTGCCGAACAGCCCGCGCCCCGCGCCGGCGAAGGCGTGGGGAGCGTGAGTGTGTCAGTGTAATGACCCAGCGGTTTCTGCACAGGTCAGGCCGCTAAAGCGTAAGCCTCGGCGGGTGTTTTCATGCCCAGCGCCTGGTGTGGCCGCCGGTGGTTGTAGAACTGGACCCAGTCGCCGATCACACGGCTGGCGTGCTGCTGGCTTTCAAAGCGGTGGCGATGCGCGCACTGCTCCTTGATCGTGCGGATGACCCGCTCCACCATCCCGTTCTGCTGCGGGCAATGCGGGGTGATGAACTCCTGCCGCAGGCCGTAGCTGCGCACCAGCCGGGTGTAGTCGCGGCTGGTGAACACCAGGCCATTGTCAGAACGCAGCAGGAACGGCGCTCGCACACGGCCCAAGGTTCCGAACCGGGCGATCAACGCCTGCTCCAGTGCGGCAGCTGCCGTGCTGGCCTTCCCGCTGCGCGAGAGCTGCCAGCCCAGCAGCTGCCGGCTGTAGCAGTCGATCACCAGGGCCAGTGTCAGCCAGCCGTCCCGACCACCCCAGATCCGGCACAAGTCGGTCGCCCAGCGCTCGTCCGGGGCCTGCGCCGCCGACGGCAGCGCCTGGATTCGCGGACGGGCGCCTACCGCCCGCTTGCGGACCTGCCAGCCCATCAACTGGAAGATCCGCTGCACCGTGTTCTTGTTCATGCCCAGCAGCCCCGCAACCGTGCGATAGCCGAACGACGGCTCCTCCTCGATCAGCGCCTTGATCGGTTCCGCCAGCTCCGGCTGCACCTTCGGCGGTACCTTGGTCGGCTTGTAGTACATCGTCCGCCGCGCTACGCCGAACCACCGGCACAGCTTCACCATCGAGACCTCGAAACCGTCCTCCCGCAGTCCCTGCTGGATCGAGACCATCAGGTCTCGTCCTTGCCCAACAGGGACGCCAATTTTTTTCGAGCGCGTAGCTCCAGCATCGCCTCGCCGTAGGCTTCCTGCAGGTCCTTGAGCTGCCGCTCGTACTGCTCGCGCACATCCTCGGGCTTGGCACGCAGGGCGTTCTCCATGCCACGCTTGGCGTCATCAACCCAGCTCTCGATCTCCGAGGGCGTCAGGTCGAACTGACGGCTGGCCTCGGCCACCGTCGTCTTACCTTGGATGATCTCCAGCACCAGCGCCGACTTCCGCCGCGCCGTCCAACGCTTGATCTCTTCTTCCATCACTTGGCTCATCGTGCTCTCCGTGAAAAGGTAGCACCTGAGCAGGAAATCACTGGGTCATTACAAAGAATTGTACCGAGGGCTGATTGTCCCTGACGCCATTGTCTTCGGGTGACTTGAAAAGTCGACTCTGACCCGGGTTTTCGCTTTTCGTTGGGCCTTGTGCGTTACGGGGGATTAAGAAGTGAACCTGACCCCGTTATTTGATTTGCAGGTGATGTTTGGCGAAGACCGCGTGCCGCTTGGTGCGCTATGAGCAACCTCAGTTACACAGTTTGTTTGACAAACCCGTTAGCTATGGTGCCTCGTTAATTCTAATTTTGTTCCAGATCTTCGTCATACCACATGAACACAACATCTCGATGGATCGCCCTATAAAAGCATTTCACGTGGGAAAAAAACTCTTGAACACCATCGGTGTATTCGACTTTATTCCCCATTGATTTCACCTGCATCACCAAAGGATCACGATGATCCCTAGTTATCTCAGTTTTGCAAAAGCAACAGATGTGCTTCATGGAGTTATCTCCCACCCGTAACGCACAGAAACTTTTCTTGCCCTATCAAGACCCCATCTGTACCCCGATGTCACCAAGGTATTCGCTCGCCCAAATACCGCAAACGATACACGTCCATCTTGGACCAAGAAATAAACTCTTGCACCATCAGCTTGAAATGTCCGCGTACCGAAAAGGCGGACATTTAGCAAAGCAAGTCGAGTAATTGACCCGCCTCGTTCGGCATTTATTCCGAATCGCAATGCGCCGTGAGCACTTAAGCGCAAGCCAAGTGCTTCAGCACCAGCAGTTCTAACCGTGTTGACAGGGCTCCCGCCCACAACAATCCCTATGAGCGCTGAGACAAATTCTTCATGTGTCTCCTGCGCAAGTTTGAGTGTCTCAATGTCACCGCCTACGCTTGCAATAAGCTGTTCCTGGCTCGTCGGCGTTCTATGTCGCCTCAATACGTCAGCAGTCGACCACCTATCCCCGTCGCCCGCTTCATAGTGCCCCTCGCAACTCAATCCCCCACCACACGGCGAGTTGGAACCATTTGATCT
>JAGWUF010000046.1 GCA_028868545.1 Lysobacteraceae bacterium
GGCGATACGTTCTGAGCCATGACACGCCCGATCGTCTTCGTGCTGGCAGGTGTCAATGGCGCAGGCAAAAGCACGGCGGGTGGTCACGAGCTGACACGCGCCGGGTTAACGTGGTTCAACCCCGACAGCTATGCGCGTGAACTCGTCACGAAGCTTGATTTCACACAAGAACAAGCCAATGGCATCGCCTGGAAAAAAGGCGTTGAACAACTCGAAGCAGCCCTCGCCAGTGGTCAAGATTACGCATTTGAAACCACCTTGGGCGGCAACACGATTGCCGCAAAGTTACGCGAAGCCACAGCCACGCATGACGTAGTGATGTGGTTTTGTGGGCTGGATTCCCCCGAACACCACATGGCACGCGTCCGGTTTCGTGTCAGCAAAGGCGGGCATGACATCCCGGAAGAAAAAATCCGGGAACGCTACAGCACCTCGATGACCAATCTGGCAGCGTTGTTGCCGCAACTGGCGCAGTTGCAGGTGTACGACAACAGCGTCGATGCCGCACCCGGCCAGCCGATCCCCAACCCGCGCCTGCTGCTGCAGATGAACGCCGGGCGCATCACCTGGCCGACCGACATCAACACCCTTCGGCAGACACCGGATTGGGCCAAACCTGTTCTGGAAGCGGCGCTGCAGTTGCACGCACGGCAGCCTTAGGCCACGGCAGGCAGCGCCGAACCCCCGCGCGCCAGCACGACCCCGCGCAGCCGCAAAAACGGCCGTTCCACCGCGTAATACAGCAGCGCCGCCGCGGCCAGCGATGCCGCGCCATAGACCAGCCACGCAACGATGCCGCGGCCTTCCAGCCAGCCGCCCCAATGCGCCTGCACCACCGCGTACATCGGCTTGTGGACGAGGTAGAGGCTGTAGGAGATCGCCGCGATCCAGCCGGCGCCCGGCAGCGCACGCGCGCCCAGCACGCCGCGGGTTTGCGCACCGGCGAACACCAGCAGCACCAGCCCCAGCGACAGCACCGGCCAGCCGATGCTGTTGCCGGGCAGGCCGACGCGGTCGCGGAACAGCCAGAACGCCAGTGCCATCACCACCACGCCGGCCAGTGCGAACAGGTTGGCGTGCTGCGCCGCGCGCATCCACGAGGCCGGCCGGTACGCTTGCCACGCCGCCAGCATTACCCCCAGCAGCAGGCCGTCGAGGCGGTTCCAGGTGGGGTAGTAGATGTCCTCGACGAACCAATTCCGCTGCGGCTGCACGGCATCGTCGTGCAGCCAGATGCCGCTGCGCAAGGCGATACCGCCCAGCAGCACCGCCATGCACACGGCCCAGAACTTCGTCGGCGACGGCTTGCGCGCCAGCAGCAGCGCCAGCGCCGGGAACAGCAGGTAGAAATGCTCTTCCACGCACAGCGACCACGCGTGCGAGAACGCGGCGTTGGCGGCGTAGTCGATATCGAGGTTGACGACGAACAGCGCGAACTTCCACCACGGCTCCATTCCCGGCGCCTCGCGGAAGCCCGGCCACAGCAGGTAGACCGCCAGCACCGCCCAGAACGCCGGCAGGATGCGGAATGCGCGCTTGAGGTAGAACGCGCGCAGCGACGGCGACTCCCCGCGCGCCAGCGGCCGCAGCAGCTGGCCGCCGATCAGGTAGCCGCTGAGCACGAAGAACAGGTCCACGCCCATCCAGCCGTAGCGCGAAAGCCACGCCCAGTCCGGCCCCAGCCCGCCGACGATGAAGCTGTGGAACTGCATCGTCCACAGCACCGCGATGGCACGCAGCAGGTCGAGGCCGGGCAGGCGCACCGGCGCCGCAGCGCCGCTCACTGCGGCGTGTCGTCGAGGTAGGTGTAGGCGGTGAGCCCGCGCTCCAAGGCTTCGTTGAGGCGCTCGGCTTCGGCTTTGCCCAACTCGGTCGCGCCCACCAGCGCGCGGTAGCGGCGGCGCAGGTCGTCGAGTTTGTAGCCCACGTAGTCCAGCATCACGTCGGTGGTGTCGCCGCGGCGCTGCTGGGTGATGGTGAAGCCGTCGCCATTGACCTTCACTTCGATGGCATCGGTATCGCCGAACAGATTGTGGATGTCGCCGAGAATTTCCTGGTAGGCACCGACCAGGAAGAAACCGATCCGGTAGTTCTCGCCCTTGCGCAGCTCGTGCAGCGGCAGCGAGGAATCGAGGTCCTCGTTTTCGACGTAGGTGTCGATCTTGCCGTCGGAGTCGCAGGTCAGGTCGGCGATGATGCCGCGCCGGGTGGGTTCCTCATCCAGCCGCTCGATCGGCACGATCGGGAACACCTGGTCGATCGCCCACACGTCGGGCATCGATTCGAACACGCTGAAGTTGACGAAATACTTGTCGACCAGCCGCTCGTTGAGTTCGTCGAGCAGGTCGCGGTGGCTCTTCTCGTCGTAGGTCAGCCGCGCCTTCACCGCGTGGGCAATGGCGTAGAACAGGTCGTCGATGCGCGCGCGCTGCACCAGGTCCAGCTGCCCCAGCGCGTACAGGCTCAGGCCTTCCGCATGCGCCTGGGTGGCCTCGTGGAAGACCTCCACCGCCGGGCGCTGCGCCATCTCCTCGTGCAGTTCGCGCAGCTGCCGCACCGGCGTGGACTCGTCACTGTGCGATTCCGGCACGCGCCCTTCCGGCGCGCGCTCGACCTCGCTGACGTTGGTCACCAGCACCGCGTGGTGGGCGGTCATCGCGCGCCCGCTTTCGGTCAGCAGGCGCGGCGGCACCAGCCCTTCCTCGCGGCAGGCTTCGGCCAGCGGCTGGACAATGCTGGAGGCGTAGTGGTGGATGCCGTAATTGACCGAGTTGTAGCTGCGGCTGCGCGTGCCTTCGTAATCGATCCCCAGCCCGCCGCCGACGTCGATATGGGTGATGTGGGCACCCAGCCGCGACAGCTCGACGAAATAGCGGGTGGCCTCGCGCATGCCGGCGGCGATGTCGCGGACATTGGAGATCTGGCTGCCCATGTGGAAGTGCAGCAGCTGCAGGCAATCGCCCATGCCGGCGTCGCGCAACTCCTTCCACAGGGTCAGCAGCTGGCGCGGATCCAGCCCGAACTTGGCCTTGTCGCCGCCGCTGTTCTGCCACTTGCCGGCGCCCAGCGAGGCCAGCCGCATGCGCACGCCCAGGCCCGGCTTGACGCCCAGCGCGGCCGCTTCCTCCAGCGCGATCTTCAGCTCGGAGGGTTTTTCGATGACGATGAAGGTCTGCAGGCCGAGCTTGCGCCCGATCAGCGCCAACCGGATGTATTCGCGGTCCTTGTAGCCGTTGCAGACGATGGTGCCGCCCGGGCGCGACAGCGCCAGCACCGCCATCAGCTCCGGCTTGCTGCCGGCCTCCAGCCCGAAGCCGTCGCCGTGGTGGCTGGCCAGGGTGCCAGCCACGCCGGCGTGCTGATTGACCTTGATCGGATAGATCGCGGTGTAGCCGCCGCCGTAGTCCCAGTCTTTCTGCGCCTGCGCGAACGCCGCCTGCAGCTTGCCCAGGCGATGCCCGAGGATGTCCGGGAAGCGCACCAGCACCGGCAGGTTGCCGCCCTGCACCAGCGCGGCGTCGACGACCTCGGGCAGCGCGATCGTCGGGCCTTCCGCGCCCTTGGGACGCACCACGATGCGGCCCTGCGCATCGACATCGAAATACCCATCCGCCCAATGCGGGATGGAATAGGTCTTGCGGGCAAGGTCGGACGACCACTGGGACATCGCGGGGGCACCATCGAACGCGGGAATCCGCGCATTGTAGGGTGCCGCCGCCGGCCCTGCCCGCGCTGCGTTCAGCGTGCAGCCACCGCCTGCGCCATCTGCGCCACCGCCTGCACCAGCAGCGGGCGCGGCAGGGCGAAGTTGAAACGCACATGGCCCTGCCCGCCGTTGCCGCAATCGGCACCATCGGTCATCGCCACCTTGGCATGCTGGCGGAAGAACGCCTGCGGGCCGGGCGTCAGCGCCAACGCGCGGCAGTCCAGCCAGGCCAGATAGGTGCCCTGCGCGGGAAGACTGGTGATCTGCGGCAGCTGCGCGGCCAGCTGCTGTGCCAGCACGTCGCGATTGCCTTGCAGATAGGCCAGCACCGGCTGCCGCCACGCTTCACCGTCGGCCCAGGCCGCCGTGTGTGCAATCACCCCGAAGGTGGAAGTGGCGTCATTGACACGATGACCGATTTTTCGCCACAGCGCCCGGTCCTCGTCGCGGCTCAGCACCAGTTGCGCGCATTTCAGCCCGGCCAGGTTCCACATCTTCGACGCCGACACCGCCGTGATCGCCTGGCGTGCCGCCATCTCGCCCAGCGCGGCATACGGCACGTGCCGGCGGCCATCGAACACCAGCGGCGCATGGATTTCATCGGAAAACACCCGTGCGCCGTGTTTTTCGACGATGTCGCTGATGCGGGTGAGCTCCGCGCGGGTATAGACCTTGCCGATCGGGTTGTGCGGGTTGCACAGCAACAGCATGCCCGCACCTGCGGCGAAGGCTGCGTCCAGCCCGACTTCGTCCATCTGCCAGCCCGTTTCGGTGCGCAGCATCGGCAGCTGCACCACCGGATTGCCCACCCACTCCAGAATCGGAATGAAGGGCATGTAACAGGGCACCGGCACCACCACCGGCGTGCCCGGCGGCAGGACATGCCGCAGCACCACTTCCAGCATGCTCAACACATCCGGCATTACCTTGATGTCGGCCGGCTCCACCGCCCAGCCGTGATGTGCCTGCTGCCAACGCGCGCAGGCGTCGCCCAAATCCTGCAGCAACCGGGGCGTGAGATAGCCGGTCAGGCCATCGGTCATTGCCCGATCCAGTGCCTGCCGGATGGGCGGTGCGATGCCGAAATCCATCTCCGCCACGAATGCCCCGGTGCAGCCGGGAAAGGCCGTCCACTTGCGGCTGCCGGCGGCGACCAACCGTTCGGCGGTGATGGCATCGAATTGCAAAGTTTCCACGGGCATGTCCTTCGAAAACGCGACGCCGGGCGCACCACGCCCCGGCTGCGGCAAGAATAACCGGCCACCCCGCCGATTCCCGCTACAATCCGCGCCCACGCATCATTTCCACAAGGAACACCATCATGACCGCACCCACCTGGCTGCACGAAAATTTCGAACCCACCGGTTCGTCGATCGGGTTCCGCGTGACGCGCAAGCTGGACGAGGTGCAGTCGCCGTTCCAGAAGATCGAGATCTTCGAGTCGACCGACTGGGGCAACGTCATGTTGATCGACGGCGCAATGATGCTGACCAGCCGCGACAATTTCTTCTACCACGAGATGATGGCGCACCCGGCGCTGTTCACCCATGCCGCGCCCAAGCGCGTGGTGATCATCGGCGGCGGCGACTGCGGCACGCTGCGCGAGGTGCTGCGCCACCCCGGCGTGGAAAGCGCCACCCAGTGCGACATCGACGAGCAGGTCACGCGGATGGCGGAGAAATACTTCCCCGAGCTGTGCGAATCCAACGGCGACCCGCGCGCCGAGCTGCTGTTCGACGACGGCATCGCCTACATGGCCAACTGCGCACCGAACAGCGTGGACATCGTGATCGTCGATTCCACCGACCCGGTGGGCCCGGCGGAAGGGCTGTTCAACCAGGCATTCTTCGAAAGCTGCCACCGCGCGCTGAAGGACGACGGCATCCTGGTGCAGCAGAGCGAGTCGCCGCTGGCGCTGCTGAAACTCATCCGGGAAATGCGCACGGAAATGGGCAAGGCCGGTTTCCACAGCTTCCAGACCCTGCCGTTCCCGCAGCCCTGCTACCCCACCGGCTGGTGGAGCTGCACGATGGCGAAAAAAGCGGCAAACGCCGATTTCGGCTTCCGCGCCGACGCGGCCCGCAGCAAAGCCTTCGACACGCTCTACTACACCGCCGAGATTCACGCCGGCGCGCAGCAGCTGCCGCCGTTCGTGGCGAGGGCGCTGGGTGGCTGAGCCATGGATACAGCGCAGGCGTGAAACTGCCACTATTCACGGGTTGGAAATTCCGGTAAACGTCTAGCACGGAAACAGATCTGTTCGTCGGGGAGTCATGGCGGCACGGAGTCCTCCCATTCTTGCGATCCTGCTGGCTGCGCTGCTGGTGTGGTCGCCTGCCTCGTCTGCAGCCCAGACTACCGATGCTCCCGCCAGCAAGGCAGGCGGCAATGCGGCCGAATTCGATGCGGCATTTCATCGGCTGAACGGACCCGAGTTTCTGGATGTCCCCAGCGCCAAGGTGGAGGCGGAACTCAAGCATCTGCGCGGGCTGCTGCCCGCCGGCGATGCGGCCCGCACGACCCGCTTCCGCTCGGTGTACTGCACCAGCCTGGATTGGAAGGACCCGCGCCAAGGCCGCAGTTATTCCGACGAAACCCTGCGGCAGGCCACTGCCGCAGGCGACCAGGCCTCGCAGGCCCGTGCCCTGCTTTGCCGCGCGGCCTACACCATGCTTGTGGACGGCAGCCAGCAAGGCCTGCCGGATCTGGATGCCGCCATCAAGCTGCTGCGCGAAAGCCCTGAACAGCAGCTGCTGGGTGAGGCCCTGCAAACGCGTGGTGACCTGCTGTCCCTGCTGGGCGAGCAGGCCAAAGCCATGCAGAACTTCCAGCACGCCCGTACCGCCTATCACGCTGCCGGCATCACCCAGGAAATCGACCCGTTGACGTTCAGCATGGCGATTGCCTACCGACGGATGGGGGAATGGGAACGCGCCCGACGCTATTTCACCACCGCCGAACAACGTGCCCGCGTGGCTGGCAACTTCGAGGCGGTGGCGACCAATCTCCTGCAGCTGGGTTTTCTGGGGCTGGAATCGAATGCTCCGGACAAAGCCATGACCGCCTTTACCCAGGCGGCGGACATTGCCAGTCAGCATGCCGACAACAGCAGCTTGAATGCGGCGCGTATGGGAATCGCCGAAGCCCAGATCCTGCTGGATCACCCCGACCGTGCACTGGCTGCATTGCAGCAGGCCGAAGCCGGGTTCCGTGCCGACCAGGACACCGCCAGCCATGACATGCTGCTGCTGTTGACCGGGCGTGCGCTTGCCGGCAAGGGCGAGCATCAACAAGCGCTGGAACGGTTCCGACAGGCATTGCCGCTGATTCAGGCCAGTGGCAATGCCCGCTATCTGGCGCTCCTGCACCAGGCCAAGGCCGCCAGCGAAGAAGCACTGGGGCAGTCTGCCGCCGCGCTGCAGGATTTCAAGCGCTTCCACGAACTGCAGGTGAAGTTGCAGGACAGGATGCGGCTGGAGCAAAGCCAGCTGATGGATTTCGAGGATGCACTGCGCCGCCGCGACCACGACAATCGCTTGCTGCGTGCGGAGGCGGCCACCCGCCAGCAGGAGGTCGAGGCGCTGGAACGCGTGCGGCAATGGCAGCGGCTGACCATCGCGCTGACGCTGCTGCTGGTGGCATTGCTGTTCTCGATGGCCTGGCGGCAATGGCGGCGCTCCAAGCAGTTGCAGGATCTGACCTTGCTGGATCCGTTGACAGGCGTTGCCAACCGACCCGGGATCGAACAGGAAACCGTGCGTGCACTGGCGGCCGCGCTGCGCAACGGCACGCCCCTTTCGTTGTTGATGCTGGATCTGGATCGCTTCAAGTCGATCAACGACCGCCATGGCCACGCCGCAGGGGATCAAGTGCTGCGCGAGGTCAGCCAGGCCTGGCAAGCGCAGCTGCGTGACCACGATCCGCTCGGGCGCGTCGGCGGTGAGGAATTCGTGGTGGTGTGCCTGGATGCCTCGCTTGAAAAGGCACTGCTGGTTGCGGAACGGCTGCGGGAAACCACCCTGAAGCTGCGCTTCGATGCCATCGATCCGGCGCTGCGGGTCAGCGTCAGCATCGGTGCGGCGCAGGCATACAGCACCGGTGACAGTTGCGATGCCCTGCTCAAGCGCGCGGACATCGCACTGTATCGCGCCAAACACGCCGGTGGTGATCGCGTCGAACACTGAGCATCAACGCACTTCGCAGGCCGTCGCTGGCGCAGAGGCCGCAGACGGGTTTCCTGTTTGCCACTCACTTCTCCGGGACAACGCATGCCACTGGTCTGGAAACGGTTTTACCTGCGCCATTCGCTGCTGTTGCTGGTCACCGGCATCGCGATGGTGGTGGTGTTCCACCTGACACGGCTCGATGTGGTGCTCGAGGATGCCTGGCACCGCGGCACGGGCGTGCCGTGGCCGCTGCGTGATGCGTGGTGGACCAGCACGTTGCTGCATCAATGGCTGCGCTATCTATTGCACGCCTGCGCATTGGCCTGCATCTGGCTGGCGTGGGCACGCCGGCATCAACCGGATGCACTGCGCTGGCGGGCCGTGGCAGTGTCCGCCCTGGTGGTGCCGCTGGTGATCGCCACCGGCAAGCGTTTCAGCCCCATGCATTGCCCGTGGGATATCGACCGTTACGGCGGCCACGCACCCTACTACGACCTGCTGGCGGCGCTGACCACCCCGGTCGCGCAGCCGGGCTACTGCTTCCCGGCCGGCTTCGTGTCCACCGGCAGCTGGCTGCTGGCATTCGCCCTCTTCCACTACCCCGGCAAGCCCCGCCTCAGCCTGCTGATCGGCATTGCGGCGGCACTGCTGTGCCTGGCACTGGGCTTCGTCCAGCAGATGCGCGGCGCGCACTTCCTCTCGCACGTGCTGTGGACACTGTGGCTGAGCTGGGCCTGCGTGCTGGGGGGGCATGCCCTGCTGCGTGCCTGGCGCACTGCCCCCGTCATCGCCGCCCCGCCCGAAGGCTGAGCACTGCGCCGCCGCTACAGTGCGTCGGCATCCAGCTCGCCGGTGCGGATGCGCACCACCCGCTCCAGATCCCAGACGAAGATCTTGCCGTCGCCAATCTTGCCGGTGCCGGCGGACTTGATGATGGCCTCGGTCACCACCTCCACCTGGTCATCGGTCACCGCCACCTCCAGCTTGATCTTGGGCAGGAAATCCACCACGTATTCGGCCCCGCGATAGAGCTCGGTATGCCCTTTCTGGCGGCCGAAGCCCTTGACCTCGGTGGCAGTGATGCCGGCCACGCCGGCCTCGGCCAGCGCCTCGCGGACATCATCCAACTTGAACGGCTTGATCACCGCCATCACCATCTTCATTGCCACATCTCCTGAGCGAGGCAATGAGCATAACCTGCCGGCGCAGGGCATACTGCACGCGCCATGCGGACAATTCCCACCCCCGCATGCGCCCTGCACTGATGGTCAAGGCAACCGCCGTTGCCCAAGCTGTCGAAAACCGCAGGAGCCACGCCATGAGTTACCCGCACATGATCGATTTGTCCCAGCTCGATGACCTCGCCCGCCGCCTGAGCAACCTGGTGCCACCCGGCCTGCGCGAAGGCCGCGAAGAATTGCAGCAGAACTTCAAGTCGGTGCTGCAGGCCGGCCTGGGCAAGCTGGATCTGGTGACGCGCGAAGAATTCGACGTCCAGCGTGCCGTGCTGGCCCGCACCCGTGACAAGCTGGATGCACTGGAAAGCCAGCTGGCCGAATTGGCCGAGCAGGCTGAGCAAGCCAGGACTCGCCACATCGACAGCGCCCACCACTGAGGGCTGCCGCCATGAATCTTGCTGTCGTGCACAGCCGTGCGCGGGTGGGCGTGCGTGCGCCTGAAGTGCGGGTGGAAGTGCATCTGGCCGGCGGCCTGCCGGCAATGTCGATCGTGGGCTTGCCGGAAGCGGCGGTGCGCGAAGCCAAGGATCGCGTGCGCGCGGCCATCCAGTGCGCGCAGCTGGAATTCCCGGCGCGCCGCATCACCATCAACCTGGCCCCTGCCGATTTGCCCAAGGATGGCGGTCGCTTTGATCTGGCCATCGCGCTGGGCATCCTGGCCGCCAGCGGGCAACTGCCCACCGAGGCCTTGGAAGACTGGGAGTTCCTGGGTGAGCTGGCCCTGACCGGTGAAATCCGCGCCGTGGATGGCGTGCTGGCGGCGGCATTGGCCGCGGGCGACTGTGGCCGTCGCCTGCTGGTGGCGCCGGCCAATGGCGCGGAAGCGGCACTGGCCTCGCAAGTGGAGGTACGCACCGCCCGCACCCTGCTGGAAGTGTGTGCGGCGCTGGAGGCACGCAAAGAACTCCCCATCGTGCGGCCAACCCTCCAGCAGGTCACCGCCGGCCCGGATCTTGCCGACGTGCGTGGACAGATGCTGGCCCGGCGCGCACTGGAAATCGCCGCCGCCGGCGGGCACCACCTGCTGCTGGTCGGTCCGCCAGGCAGTGGCAAGACCCTGCTGGCCTCGCGGCTGGCAGGCATCCTGCCCGAACCGGGCGACAGCGAGGCGCTGGAAACCGCCAGCATCGCTTCGGCCAGCAGGCAGGGGCTGGATCTGACGCGTTGGCGCCAGCGGCCGTTCCGCGCACCGCATCACACCGCCAGCGCAGTGGCACTGGTCGGCGGTGGTGCCGACCCACGCCCCGGCGAAATTTCCCTGGCCCACCACGGCGTGCTGTTCCTCGACGAGCTGCCCGAGTGGAGCCGGCATGCGCTGGAGGTGCTGCGCGAGCCGCTGGAATCCGGCAGCGTCAGCATCGCGCGCGCGGCGCGCCAGTGCGAGTTTCCGGCGCGGTTCCAGCTGGTGGCGGCGATGAACCCCTGTCCCTGCGGCTGGGCGGGGGATCCTTCCGGTCGCTGCCTGTGCAACGACGAACAGATCCGCCGCTATCGGGCACGTATCTCCGGCCCCTTGCTGGAGCGCATCGACTTGCATGTGGAAGTACCGCGCCTGCCACCGATGCAATTGCGAACCGATGGCCCATCCGGCGAGCCCAGTGCCGCCGTGCGCGTGCGGGTGTTGGCCGCGCGGGCGCGGCAGCAGGCCCGCAGTGCGGCAACCAATGCCCGGCTGGATCAATCCCAGACCAATGCGTTTTGCCGGCTGACCGCGCGCGACAGTGCCTTGCTTGAACGTGCGGTGGATGCACTGCAACTGTCGGCGCGCTCGCTGCACCGGATCCTGCGCGTGGCCAGGACGATTGCCGACCTGGCCGGCAGCGAGGTCATCGACACTCCGCACCTCACCGAAGCCATCGGCTACCGCAAGCTGGAACGCGGGCGCGAACGCGCCGCCGCCTGAGCCATGGCCGGCCTGCTCAACGCGGCCAGACCCGCCGGTTGGGGTCGAACTCGGATTCCACCAACGTGGCGGCGCGTTTGCCAAAACCGCAGACCACCAGCGGGCTTTGCGCAAACGCCGTCATGCCGAACGCGCGTTCCAGATCCACCTCGTTGATTGCACCGGTGACAAACGGCCCCAGTCCGGCCCGAGTGGCACACAACTGCAAGGTCTGCGACAGGTGGCCGACGTCCAGCACGCAGACGCGGTAGGCCTTGGCGTGGTTGCGGTACTTCCAGAAATTGCGCTGGAAGCGCGGCGCAAGGATGCACAGTACCGGTGCGTCGGCAAAGAAGTCCTGCCCGGCCACCGCAATGCGGGCGAAGGCTCGCAGCTCTTCCACCGTCCACGCCCGTGCCGGCTGATCGCCCAATGGCAACGTGCCCAGGTCACCCGGCTGTGGCGGAATCACTGCCGGCACCCTCGGCTCCAGCGCGTGACCGTCGATGCGATAGCGGTACAGGCCCGGCGCCAGCCCTTCCACCCGCTGCACGATCAGGAAACACTCGCTGGGGTGCAGCGCGCCCCCCGACGGGCTGGTGCG
This sequence comes from Lysobacteraceae bacterium, assembly GCA_028868545.1. Lineage (GTDB taxonomy): Bacteria > Pseudomonadota > Gammaproteobacteria > Xanthomonadales > Xanthomonadaceae > Thermomonas. Next base: position 11,597 of record JAGWUF010000046.1, read on the forward strand.
TTTGAACACCTTGAAGCCGGGCGCCGGCCGGCCGATGCCGCGCGCACCGAAGACCCGCGCCATCAGCCGTGAAAACGTGGCCAGCGGCAGCACCGCCCCGACATCGAAGTTGCGACAGGTGGCGCGCGCATCCAGCAGCCGGTCGAAGGCATCGTGCGCAATGCGCGGCAGGCCGATCTCGGCATCGGCATTTCCCTGCACACCGCCTGACGCGGGGGGTGCACCATGCTGCCGCAGCAGGCCTTCATTGCTGTCCAGCTCCTGTTCGGCCATGGTCGCGGGGCCATCCACCGCTTCCCAGCGACAGGCCATGTGCGTCATTGCGGCGGCCGAAAACCAACCCTGTTCACGAAACCGCATGTCGGTCTGCGTGGCGTCCGTGTCTTCGGCCAGCAACAGGCCGGCGGCCAGCAGGCTGTCCACCGCCGCCTCATCAAAGCGGGCATCAAGGTCGTTGCGCTCGGCCCAATCCACCGGACTCAGCGCACCCAGCAACGGAACGTGTGCCGCGTCGACTTCCACGGCCTCCGGCAAATGCGGGGCATGGGCGAACCAGCACAATCGCGACACCACGCCAGCCCCTCCGGCCAGCAGGTCATCCAGCTGGAAGCTGGCCAACTCGCGCGGCTCCAGCCATAGCGCCGCGCAACGCCTGATTCGCATGCCAACTCCATCATCGCCCCGATGCAGTGCTATTGTCCGCCTTCCATTCGCATTGGGGGAACACCATGGCCACAGGCAACACGTCGTCGCCCGGCTTGCCGCCGCGCATCGCCAAACTGCTGCTGGACAAACTGGAGACCGACAACGATTTCCGGGCCGCCTTCGCCCAATCACCCGAGCAGGCGCTGCGAGCCATCGGCCATGCCGACGCCATGCCGTGCCTGACGCTCAAGGCGGGTCAGACGTTGGCGTCCCCGGAACAAATCCGGGCCCAACGTGCAAAGCTGGAAGAGCTGACGACGGGAATCCAGAACATGACCTGCCCGCTGGCCGCACAGACAATCACCGGTCTCTGACAGCGCACCGCGGCCTGTTCCGTGCCCCGGGCTCGATGCCGGGGCGCGGTTTCATTTCGTCGCCCCTGCCGGCAACGTGCGCCCGGTGATGCCGGCATTGAAGAAACGCAACACGTCGCTGGTCGTGCTTTCGGTAACGCTGCGCCCGCGATGCGTTGCCAGCCATTGCGCCTGCTGCCGCGCCACCTCGGCGGTGCCTGCTGCCTGCGCCGCTCGCAGCAACGCCCAATGCACGGCAACCAGCGCCGTGTCCTGCCTCGCCAACGGCTGCAGCCGCGCCAGTGCGGCCTGCGGCTGGCCTGCCAGCCGCTCCTGTTCGGCCAGCAGCACCTGCTGCAGCTGGTTCACGGTGGGGAAATCACGCACGACGGCGCTGCCCTGGGTGCGACGCAGCGCGGCGTCCACGCCGGCACGCTCACTTCGACAAGCGGCCAGCAACCCGGCGTACAGGCGAAGCTCCGTGGAAATCGGCGGGTAAAGCGCGTCGGCCTCCGCACCCCTGGCCTCCACCGCCGCCTGCAATGCCTGCACCGCCAGGTCGGCATCCCCTTGCCCTGACAGAACCGCAACACTGGCAATGGCGGCGCGCGCGCGCAGGGTTTCAATCACGTCGCCTGCACTTGCGGCTTGATCCGCCCATGCGCTGGCGGTCTCGGTGGCACGTGGCCATTGCCCGCGCAGCATCCAGGTAGCGACACCCGAGTCCTTCTTCCAGCCATCGCGCCCGAGGGCACTGCTGAAAAAGATCTTGTCGGCCTGTTCCATTTCGCCGCGCAGCTCGTAAGCACGCGAGAAGTTCTCGCCTCCTGCCGCATAACCGGCCGCCTTGGAAGCCCGGAATTCGACCAGCGCCGCGTCGTATTTCTCCAGCCCGAGCAGGAAGGTGCCCAGTGCATAGCGGGACACGGCAGCCCGCTCGTACTGCGGCTTCAACACACGCCTGATCAGTGTTTCGGCAGCACGAAAATCATTGTTCTGATGCCACTGGTTGGTCGCCAACCGGCTGATGACGCGGTAATCATCCGGATACAGCGCCAGGTATTCCTCCGCCTTGCGGAAATAAGTGGCCGGCGGGCCGTTCTGCACCAGCATCAGCTCGACCATCTGCCGTTCCTGCGGCGACAACCGCTGCGGCTGCTCCAGCGCCTTGCCCCATTCCTCCTTGGCCCGCGCCACTTCGCCCAGGGAAGCATGCAGCCGCGCCATGTCGGCGTGCGCCAGCGCGAACCCGGGATCCAGCCGCAACGCGCGCTGGTACAGCCCCAACGCCTGCTCGCGGTCGCCGCTGGTATTGACGATGCTGCGCGCCACCGCGAACGCCTTCAACGCATCCAGGCTGGGGGTTGCCACGTTCGGCAGCGGCACCGAGGTCTTCTGCACGTTTTGCAGCGCTTCGCCCAACTTGCCACGCAATTGATCGGTGACCTTGTCGATCGAACCCAGCGCCGATTCCACGCCACGACCATCGGCCATCACCGCATACACCGTGGTCTGGGTGCGCGGATCCACGACCTCGGCGCTGACCCGCAAGCGACCGCCCACTTCGGCCACGGTGGGCAGCAGCAGCGCGCGGGCACCATCGCGCAGCGCGATTTCCGAACCCAGGGCGCGATCCACCGGGCTGTCCGCCTTGCGCTGCATGTTGCCCAGCGTCTCGCGCATCTTCAAATCGGACAGCACATTGACGTAATGCGACTGCTCCAGGCTGATCCGGAACGCCTGCTCCAGCGATTCGTCCAGCCGCGCATCGCCCGTCAGGTTGCGCAGATCCCCCACCACCACCCAATCGCGCTCGGCAAACGCGATGGCCGGTTGCGGATGGGCCAGGAACCAGACCCCGAACGCCAGCCCGGCGGCCATCAGCGCTTCGGCGGCCAGGGCCACCGGGCGGCGCCACAGCGGCAGATCGCGCCAGGCCTTGGGGGAATGCGCCGGCATCCGCAACGGGGCCAGCCCCGGCTCACCGACCTCGTGAATTTCCTGTGCTTCCGGCAGGCCCTTGAAACGCCAGCGCCCATACGACTTCCAGACCAGCAATTCACCGCGCTCCCCCAGCTCGCGTGCGGCGCGGTGCGCCAGCGGCTCGGCGGTGGCCGACAGCAAGATCTGCCCGGGCCGGGCCAGCGCCATCAGGCGCGCCGCCAGCGGTTTGGCCAGGCCTTCCACCTCCAGCGGCTTGGCCCCCAGCTGCACCGCATCCGGGCTGTTCTCCCACTCCAGCACTTCACCCACGTGCAGGCCGGCGCGCACTTGCAGTACCTGCTTCAGGTTTTGCTCGCGCCCCAGGTCACGCAGCCCGCGGGCATAGTCCAGCGCAAACCCCAGCCCGTCGATCGGGCGCTCGAACAGCAGCAGCAGACCATCGCTGCGGTCGATCAGACGACCGCGCCAGCGCTGCTGCAGCTCCAGCACGATGCGGTCATGGCTGCGGAACAATGCAGCCGCGGCGGCATCGCCGATGCGCTCGACCAGCTGGGTGGAATCCACCAGATCGGTGAGCAGCAAGGTCCGCACTTGTGGCTTGGCGGCCTTCTCCACCGGCAGCCCTCTAGTCCTGCCACTCGATGCAGTCGCCACCCTGTCGCTTGGCGCGATACAAGGCCGTGTCCGCCTGTTTGTACCAATGCTCCCAGGCGCAATCCGCCGCCACCTCGATGGTGCAGGCGCCGATGCTGAGCGTGGTCATTTGCGGCGGCCGCTGGTGCATCCGCTGCAGCACCCGCGCGCTTTCGACGATGTAACCGGCGATGCGTGCGGCTTCCTCGCGGCTGTGGCCGTGGATCAGCAAGCAGAATTCGTCCCCGCCCAGCCGGCAGGCGATGTCGTCCTGTCCGCTCACCGCACGCAGCAAGCTGGCCACGCTTTGCAGCACCCGATCCCCGGCCAGATGGCCGTGGCTGTCGTTGATTGCCTTGAAGCGGTCGCAGTCCAGCAGGATCAGCACGCTGCCCGGCAACTTGCCGTTGAGGCGTGCCTGTTCCACATGGGCCACGAAGCCACGTCGGTTGGTCAGCCCGGTCAGCTCATCGGTGCGGATCAGGATTTCGGATTGATCCAGCTGCAACGCCGTGGTGCGCAGCATATCCAGGGTGTTCTGCAACTCCAGGTTGCGCCGTCGCAAACGCCCGATCAGGGCTTGCTCGTTGCAGACCACGCGCATGATCGCGCGGCGCAGGAATTTGGCCAGTTGCCTGGGGTCGCGGTCGGCCAGACGATCGAACTCCTCGCGCCCCAGTTCCAGCAGTACGCCGGCCTCGGTCATCATCGCGTTGGCACTGCGCGTGTGGTCGCCGATCAGCAGGCCCAGCTCGCCGAAGAACTCGCCCACGCCCAGCGGCTTGCGCACCAGATCGTCACCGAAATCGAGTTCGATGGTGCCGCTGGCGATCACGTACATGTCGGCACCGTGCTCGCCGCGCCGGAACAGCATCTCGCCGGCCTTGCACTGGCGCACCTTGGCCACCTGGGCGAACAGGGCGTACTCGGCATCGTCCAGCACCGAAGCGGCCGAAGGAAATTCCTCCAGCCGGTTGCTTGTGCTTTCCAGTGGCACGACCACGCGTGCACTCATGTCCACGCCCCCTCACACCGAGGCGGCAGGATAACACTGCATTCATTTCCGTTGTGCAAGCGGCCAACGGCGGCCCGACCGCGATGCTCCCGTCGGGCCGCCGCCATGGATCACGCCGCCGCGCGCTTGTCGTGGAACTGCTCTTCCTCGGTACTGCCCTTCAGCGCCACCGTGGACGACTTGCCGCCCTGGATGGTCTGAGTGATGGCATCGAAATAGCCGGTGCCGACCTCGCGCTGGTGCTTGACCGCGGTGAAGCCGCGCTCGGCGGCGGCGAACTCCTTCTCCTGCAATTCCACGAAGGCGCTCATCTGCCGGCGCGCATAGCCGTGGGCCAGATCGAACATGCCGTAGTTCAGCGCGTGGAAGCCGGCCAGGGTGATGAACTGGAACTTGTAGCCGTAGCTGGCGATTTCCTTCTGGAATTTCGCGATCGTGGCGTCGTCGAGGTTCTTCTTCCAGTTGAACGACGGCGAGCAGTTGTAGGCCAGCAGCTTGCCGGGGAACCTGGCATGGATCGCCTCGGCGAACTTGCGGGCAAACTCCAGATCCGGCTTGCCGGTCTCGCACCAGACCAGGTCGGCATAGGGCGCATAGGCGAGGCCGCGGCTGATCGCCTGGTCGAGGCCGTTCCTGGTCTTGTAGAAGCCTTCCACGGTGCGTTCGCCGGTGGTGAACGGCTGGTCGTTGGCGTCGATGTCGGAGGTCAGCAGATCGGCCGCCTCGGCATCGGTACGCGCCACGATCAGGGTGGGCACGCCCATCACGTCGGCGGCCAGGCGCGCCGCGGTCAGCTTCTCGATGGCCTCGCGGGTGGGCACCAGCACCTTGCCGCCCATGTGGCCGCACTTCTTCACGCTGGCCAGCTGATCCTCGAAGTGCACACCGGCGGCACCGGCCTCGATCATCGCTTTCATCAATTCGAAGGCGTTGAGCACGCCGCCGAAACCGGCCTCGGCATCGGCCACGATGGGTTGCAGATAATCAATACTGTCATCGCCTTCGGCATGGCTGAGCTGGTCGGCGCGCAACAGGGTGTTGTTGATGCGCTTGACCACCTGCGGCACCGAGTTGGCCGGATACAACGACTGGTCGGGATACATCTCGCCGGCACCGTTGGCATCGGCCGCCACCTGCCAACCGGACAGGTAGATCGCCTTCAGCCCGGCCTTGACCTGCTGCATGGCCTGGTTGCCGGTCAGCGCACCCAGCGCGTTGACGAAATCTTCATGATGCAGCGACTTCCACAGCTTCTCGGCACCGTGGCGGGCGATGGAATGCTCGATCGCGATCGTGCCGCGCAGGCGCACCACGTCCTCGGCGGAATAGCTGCGGGTGACGCCGGCCCAGCGCGGGTTGTTGGCCCAGTCCAGCTTCAATTGTTCGGCAGACGGCAGATGGTTCTTCATGGCGGTGACCTCGGGCTCTTGAGCCCTCCCCTTCAAGGAGAGGGTTGGGTGGGGATGGGGTTGTCGGGTGGCGATAGGAAACCCATCCCCACCCCGGCCCTCCCCTTGAAAGGGAGGGAGAAAAGCAGTCAATCGATGCGTTCGTAGGCGGGCAGCGTGAGGAACTCGGCCAGTTCGTCGGCGTGGGTGAGGCGGTCGAGCATGCCGATGGCTTCGCTGACGTGGCCGGCACCGGGCAGGCCCGGCTGGCTGGCCAGCTGGCTGGGCAGACCGATCAGAGCGCGCTCCAGCAGGGCGTAATCGACCGGCGTGCCGTCTTCCAGTGCCAGCGGCTCGGCACCGGCATCGGCCTCTGCAAAGTGCAGCCACTGCCACAGCTGGGTGCGGGCGATTTCGGCGGTGGCGGCGTCCTCCATCAGGTGATGGATCGGCACGCAGCCATTGCCGGCCAGCCACGCCGCCAGATAACGCACGCAGACTTCGACATTGCCCTCGAAACCCTTGCGGGAAATGGTGCCGCGGGACGGGGTGATCAGGTCATCGCGGCTCACGCTCACGTCGTCACGCGTCACCTGCCGCTGGTGCGGGCCGGGCATGCGCGCATCGAACACCTCGCGCGCCAGCGGGATCAGGGCCGGATGCGCCACCCAGGTGCCATCGTGGCCGGCAGTGACCTCGCGCAGCTTGTCGGCACGCACCCGCGCCAGCGCGGCGGCATTGGCCTCGGCATCGCTGCCGATCGGAATCTGCGCCGCCATCCCGCCCATCGCATGTGCGCCGCGGCGATGGCAGGTCTGGATCAGCAGCTCGGAATAGGCGCGCAGGAACGGCTGCGTCATCGTCACCTGCCCGCGCTCGGGCAGCACCCGGTCACGGTGGCGACGGAAAGTCTTGATGTAGGAAAAGATGTAGTCCCAACGGCCGCAGTTGAGCCCGACGATGCGGTCTTTCAGCGCGTGCAGGATTTCGTCCATTTCGAACGCCGCCGGCAAGGTCTCGATCAGCACCGTCACCTTGATCTGCCCGTGCGGCAGACCCAGCTGCGCCTCGATGGCGGCAAACACCTGCTCCCACAGCGCCGCCTCTTCCATCGACTGCAGCTTGGGCAGATAGAAATACGGGCCGCGACCCTTGCCGGCCAGCACGTGCGCATTGTGGTAGCAGAACAGGCCGGCATCGAACAGCGCACCCGCCATCCGCGCGCCGTCCACCAGGACATGCTTCTCGTCCAGATGCCAGCCGCGCGGACGCACCAGCAGCACCGCCTGCTCGGCCTGCGGGCGCAGCTCGTAGCGCTTGCCGCCCGCCTCGTGCACCAGCGCCCCGCTGATCGCCGCGCGCAAGGCCTGCTGGCCGGTAAGCAGGTTGGCCCAGGTTGGCGCGGTGCTGTCCTCGAAATCGGCCATGTAACAGTTGGCGCCGGAGTTCAACGCGTTGATGACCATCTTCGGGTCCACCGGGCCGGTGATTTCCACCCGCCGATCCAGCAGCGGTGCCGGGGTAGGGGCCACGCTCCAGTCGCCCTGGCGGATATGCGCGGTGTCACTGCGGAAATCCGGCAATGCGCCGGCATCGAACGCCTGCTGGCGGGCCCGACGGGCGCCCAGCCGGGCCTGGCGCTCCCCTTCAAAGGTGCGGTGCAGACCTGCCAGGAACTCGCGCGCGGCCGACGACAGCAGCGCGTCCTGTCCCGGCAGGTGATGGGTGACTTCCACGCCCGCACCCGGGCGGTCTTGCAGCACTGCGGACATCGACATCTCCAGACACCTGTGGGGAAGCCAACCATCCGCTTGCGTGTTGTATTTGACAAACTAGTTTTATCAATAATATATATAAGAAAAATTTATGATTATTTAGAATAAATGCGCAAATCGGTCGCCAGCCCCCTGCGCTTCACCTACAAAGGCTCACGCCTGAAGCCACTGCGGGCGTTCTGCCAGGTCACCCGACTGGGCTCGATCTCGCGCGCGGCCGAGGCGCTGTTCCTCAGTCAGCCGGCGGTGACCCTGCAATTGCAGGCGCTGGAACGGGAGCTGGGGGTTCGGCTGTTCGAACGCAGCGGCCGCCGCCTCACCCCCACCCGCGAAGGCGAGCTGCTGTACGAGATGGCGCGGCCGCTGGTGGAGGGGCTGGACAATCTGGCCGCCGGCTTCCGCGAACAGGTGCGCGGGCTGGACGCCGGCGAGCTGCAGGTGGCGGCGGGCAGCTCCACCATCCTGTACCTGTTGCCGGGCATCGTGGACGCCTTCCGCCAGCGCCATCCGGATGTGCGCCTGAGCCTGCACAACGTCACCGGTGCCAGCGGCCTGGATCTGCTGCGCAGTGACAGCGTGGACCTGGCGGTGGGCTCGATGCTGGACGTGCCGGCCGACCTGACCTACGCGCCGGTGTACCGCTTCGAGCCGATGCTGATCACCCCGCCCGACCACCCGCTGGCCGGCAAGCGCGAACTGTCGCTGGAAGACCTGTCGCCGTACGGCCTGATCCTGCCGCCCAAGCGCCTGACCACCTACCGATTGGTGGATCTCGTGTTCCAGCAGAACCGGGTGCCGTACACGGTGGCGCTGGAGGTGGGCGGCTGGGAGGTGATCAAGCAGTACGTGGCGATGGGACTGGGCATCAGTATCGTCACCGCGATCTGCCTGACCGAAGCCGACCGCCAGCGGCTGGCGGCGCGCTCACTGGCGCGCTGGTTTCCCTCGCGCAGCTACGGCATCGTGATGCGCAAGGGCAAGTTCCTGAGCCCGCAGGCGCGCGCCTTCGTCGAATTGATCCAGCCCGAGGCACTGGCGTCGCGCGGCTACGACGAAAGCGGGCATTCCGAGCGCTGACCGAAATACGAAATGGGGACGGAGGGAATTACGCATGCGTAATTCCCTCCGTCC
>JAGWUF010000097.1 GCA_028868545.1 Lysobacteraceae bacterium
CTGCGCCGGCGACCCGCGCATCGCCGTGCACGCCCGCGACGGCTATGCCGCGCTCAAGGCGCTGCTGCCGCCAAAGCACGGCGCACAGAAGTTCGCGCGCGGACTGGTGCTGATCGACCCGCCCTATGAAGCGCAACTGGCCGAATTCGACACCGCGCTGGCGGCGCTGGCCGAAGGCCTGGCGCGCTGGCCGCAGGGCATGTTCGCGCTGTGGTATCCGATCAAGCAGGGCCGCGCGCTGCAGCCGTTCCGGCGCGCCGCCGCCAGGCTGCCGGCAAAATCCGCGCTGCTGCTGGAGCTGCTGGTGCGTCCGGACGATTCACCGCTGCGCATGAACGGCAGCGGGATGCTGGTACTCAATGCCCCCTGGAAATTCGACACCGCGATGCGCCCTGCCCTCGACGTCCTGCGCCGCGCGCTGGGCGAACCCGGCGCCAGCGCGCGGGTGGAGTGGCTGCGCGAAGCGGCGTAAGGGTGAAAAGGGGTCGGAGTGAATTTTCCGCCGAGAACGTACGCACGTTCCAAATCGAGCGGACGGAAAACTTCACTCTGACCCCTTTTCACCTCGCATAATTCCCTCCGTCCCCATTTTCTCCGTCCCCCTTTTCTTCACGCGCATGCCTTCCAGCTTCTTCGCCCTGTTCGACGACATCGCATCCTTGCTGGACGACATCGCCGCCATGACCAAGGTCGCCAGCGGCAAGACCGCCGGCGTGCTGGGCGATGATCTGGCCCTGAATGCCGAGCAGGTGTCCGGCATCCGCGCCGACCGCGAGTTGCCGGTGGTGTGGGCGGTGTTCAAGGGCTCGCTGCTCAACAAGGCCATCCTGGTGCCGGCGGCACTGGCGATTGCGGCATTGCAATCCTGGCTGAAAGCGCAAGGTCACGCCATCCCCCTGATCCAGCCGTTGCTGATGGTCGGCGGCGGTTACCTGTGTTTCGAAGGCGCGGAAAAACTGGCGCACAAATTCCTGCACAAACCCGCCGAAGACTTCCAGCACCACGACGCCCTGATGGACGCCGTGCGCGATCCACAGGTGAACATGGCCACCTTCGAGCAAGACAAGGTCAAAGGCGCCATCCGCACCGATTTCGTGCTGTCGGCGGAAATCATCGTGATCTCGCTGGGAACCGTGGCCACGCAGCCGTTGCCCACCCAGTTCGGCGTGCTGGTGGTCATCGCGCTGCTGATGACCATCGGCGTGTACGGGCTGGTGGGCGGCATCGTCAAGCTGGACGACATCGGCCTGCACCTGGCGCGCGACGGCGCGGGCCGCGTCCGCGTCACGCTGGGACGCGGCATCCTCGCCTTTGCGCCGAAGCTGATGCGCTTGTTGTCGGTGGCCGGCACGGTGGCGATGTTCCTGGTGGGTGGCGGCATCCTGGCCCACGGCATCGGGCCGCTGCACCATGCCATCGCCGCGCTGGCGCAAGGTTCGCCGGGCTGGCTGTGGCAGGCACTGCTCAATGGCCTGTTCGGGGTGCTGGCCGGGGTACTGCTGGTGGCCGTACTTTCGGCCCTGTCGCGGCTGCGTCGCGACGGGCATACTCCCAGCTGATGTGCTCTCGGGACGGACACGCGCCGTTCATTTTTTTAACACCACTCACGCGATGATGCCGCCATGGCCGCCCGCAACCGCATGCCCCCGTGGCACGAACATATCCGCCTGAGCAACGGGCGCGAATTGCTGATTCGTCCGATCCGGCCGGAAGACGCGGGGCCGATGCAGGCCGCGTTCACCCTGCTGGAGCCGGATGAAATCCGCCAGCGCTTCCTGCACCCCATGAAGGAATTGAGCACGAAACAGGCCGAGCAGCTGGTGCGCCCGGATCCGCGCCGCGATTTCGCGCTGGTCGCCGCCGAGCCGCTGCCGCCGGGCGAGGCATTGGTGGGCGCAGTGGCGCGCATTTCCATCGATGCCAATGGCAAGGATGCCGAATTCGCCATCCTAGTCAGCCACTATGTCAACGGCATGGGCCTGGGCCGCCACCTGATGCGGCGGCTGGTGCGCTGGGCCAAGGGCCGCAAGGTGTTGCGCGTGTATGGCGACGTGCTGGAAAGCAACCTGCCGATGCAGGCGCTGGCGCAGTCGCTGGGCTTCCATCGCGAGACTTCCAGCGAAGCAGGGCTGGTGCGGGTGGTGCTGGATATCCCGCCGCCCAAGCCCAAGCTTCCGCCGCCGCCACCGGCGTTCCTCGGCACGCCAGCGTAAACTCCGCGCACAACTTCAACTCGCACACGCTGGCGCACTGCGCCCGGCGTCGATGGTCATTGCATGTCCGCGTTCACGCCTGATTCGCCGCTGTCCTTTCCTGTCCCACTGCCGCGCCCCGGCCAGACCCGCGCCTGGTGGCGCGCACCAGCCTCCTCCACCGCACTGGCCTGCGCACTGGTCTCTGCCGCACGCCAGCAACCGTCCCCGCTGCTGGTGGTGGCGCGCGACAACCAGTCCGCGCACCAACTGGAAACCGACCTGCAACTGCTGCTGGCCGAGACCCCCGCGTTGCCGGTGCTGGGCTTTCCGGATTGGGAAACCCTGCCCTACGACCGTTTCAGCCCGCATCCGGAAATCGTCAGCCAGCGGCTGGCCACCCTCGCCCGCCTGCCCGGGCTGCAACGCGGCCTGGTGGTGGTGCCCGCCACCACCTTGATGCAACGGCTGGCCCCGCGCCAGCACGTGCTGGGCAACCGCTTCGATCTGAAACTGGGCCAGCGACTGGATCTGGATGCGGAAAAACGCCGACTGGAAGCCGCCGGCTACCGCAACGTGCCGCAAGTGTTCGACCCCGGCGATTTTGCGGTGCGCGGCGGCTTGCTGGACGTGTACCCGATGGGCGCGGACACCCCGTTCCGGATCGAGCTGCTGGATGACGAAATCGATTCGATCCGCATCTTCGATCCCGACAGCCAGCGCTCGCTGGAAAAGATCGCCGCCATCGAACTGCTGCCCGGCCGCGAAGTGCCGATGGACGACACCCACGTGCAGCGGGCGCTGGCCGCACTGCGCGAGCGTTTCGACATCGACACCCGCCGCAGTGCGCTGGTGCAGGATCTGAAAGCCGGCCTGGCACCGGCCGGCATCGAGTACTACCTGCCGCTGTTCTTCGCCACGCAGCGCGGCGGTGCCGGCAGCACCGAAACCCTGTTCGACTATCTGCCGGACGCCCTGCCGGTGCTGTGCGACGGTGCTTTGGAGGCCGCGGAACACGCGTGGAAGCAGATCGGCGAGCGCTTCGAGCAGCTGCGCCACGATATCGAACGCCCGCTGCTGCCGCCGGCAGAACTGTGGCTGGCACCCGATGCGCTGCGCGAGCGCCTGAATCTGGGCGACCGCATCGAAGTTTGCGGCAGCACCCACCCGCGCCACGGTGACGCGCACGCGCTGCCGGTGCAGCCCGCGCCAGCACTGCCACTGACGGCAAAAGACCATGCCCCGGGCGAGGCACTGCGCGACTTCCTGCGCAGCTATCCCGGCCGCGTGCTGGTGGCCGCCGATTCCGCCGGCCGCCGCGAAGCACTGCGGGAGGTGCTGCAGGCGGCCGGGTTGCAACCCGAAGTGCTGACCGATTGGTCGGGCTTCGCCGGAGGCCTCGCTGCGGGGCGCGGGGGACAGCCCGAGTCGCTCCCCGATACTCGCTTGGTCGGTCTGCCCCCCGCGCCCCGCAGCGAGGCAAGCAGGTTCGCCATCGCCGTCGTCCCTTTCGACGATGGCTTCGCGCTGGACGCGCCGGCGCTGTGCGTGCTCACCGAACGCCAGCTGTTCCCCGAGCGCGCCGCGCAGCCGCGCCGGCGCAAGCGCGCCGGGCGCGAGCCGGAAGCGATCATCCGCGACCTCGGCGAGCTGACGCTGGGCGCACCGATCGTCCACGAGAACCACGGCGTCGGCCGCTACCGCGGGCTGGTGGCGATGGACATCGGCGGCATGCCCGGCGAATTCCTCGACATCGAATACGCCAAGGGCGACCGCCTGTACGTGCCGGTGGCGCAGCTGGATCGCATCAGCCGCTACTCCGGTGCCAACCCCGATACCGCACCGCTGCACAACCTCGGCGGAGAGCAATGGGCGAAAGCGAAGAAGAAGGCCGCCGACAAGGTCCGCGACGTCGCCGCCGAACTGCTGGAAATCCAGGCCAAGCGGCAGGCGCGGCAGGGCCTGGC